>NZ_PPRD01000078.1 GCF_002902575.1 Staphylococcus croceilyticus
ACTATATACCCTATATAATTTTTTGAAACGTTATATATTTGAAACTATTAAAAAAGTTTCACAATTCAATTTTTATGCATTTAAACGTTAAAGCAATATAACAATTAAGAAAGCTACAATAATACTTTTAAAGCAAAAGAAATTAAATAATAAGAAATAGTATTGTCAGCAACAAAGTTCATAGAATTGTCAAAATCTTCTAAATCAATAGAGATATTTTACTAGGAAGAATTGAATTCCGACAAAGTTAGTATTAATCTAAAGAGGTAATAAGTATTTAACGAAGGGAAGTTTTACTTTATGAAAGCAGCAGTATGGTATGGTCAAAAAGATGTTCGTGTTGAAGATCGCGAACCTAAACAATTAAAAGATAATGAAGTGAAAGTTAAAGTATCTTGGGCTGGAATTTGTGGTACTGACTTACACGAATATTTAGAAGGACCTGTCTTTATCTCTACAGATAAACCTGACCCATTCTTAGGTCAAAAAGCACCTGTTACTTTAGGTCACGAATTTGCTGGTGTAGTTGAAGAAGTTGGTAAAGATGTAACTAAGTATAAAAAAGGCGATCGCGTTGTCGTTAACCCTACTGTTTCTAAACGTGAAAAAGACGAAAGCGTAGATTTATATGATGGTTACTCATTCATCGGATTAGGTTCAGATGGTGGTTTCGCAGAATTTACTAACGCTCCTGAAGAGAATGTTTATGCTTTACCTGAAAATGTATCTGCTAAAGAAGGTGCATTAGTTGAACCAACAGCAGTAGCAGTTCAAGCTGTTAAAGAAGGTAATTTATTATTTGGTGACACTGTAGCAGTCTTTGGTGCTGGACCAATCGGTTTATTAACTGTCGTTGCAGCTAAAGCTGCTGGCGCAAGTAAAATTTTCGTTTTCGACTTATCAGAAGAACGTTTAGCTAAAGCTAAAGAAGTTGGTGCTACTCACGTTATTAATTCTGGTGATGTAGAACCTGTTGAATACATTAATGAACACACTGAAAATGGTGTAGACGTTACTTTCGAAGTGGCTGGTGTAGGTGTAACATTAGCACAATCAGTTAAAGTAACACGTCCTAGAGGTACAGTAGTTATCGTTTCAATCTTTGCGCATGAAGTTAAGTTTGACCCAATGTTATTAACTAACTCTGGTGTGCATTTAGCTTCAACTATCGCTTACTCACCTACTACATTCCAACAAACAATCGATTTAATTGCGAACGGAAGCTTAGATGTTAAGAGCGTAGTAACAGATGAAATCGAATTAGAAAACATCGTTGAATCTGGTTTCGAACAATTAGTAAATGATAAATCACAAGCTAAAATCCTAGTTAAATTAAACGGCTAATCTATTGATTAAATAATAATATCATTCCCTAAAAGCCCCTCCATAATCTCACATTATGGAGGGGCTCATTATGTATATTCAATACTTCGTATTGTTAGTTTGTATTTCTAATGTAGTTTTTAAATGGATTTTCATTTCACTTTAGTTGTAAAGAAATTCTTAGATGAACATTTACTCATTCTGTTGTGATGCTTGCCTAGGGGGCTGGGTCGAGCCTTGGTCTCGACACTCATCCTGCTCCCTCAGGCGTCACACAACGTCATTCGTAGGTCATCCTTAGAATTTCTTACATAAGTACAGAGCGCTTATGTTCATTAATAATTAACATAGGAATCGCCACAACTACACTTTGTAATCTATTTTAGAACACTTTTCACAACTACTTTATTACTTAGTTTCATAAAATTATTATCCTCATTAGATACTCATTACAATACTAAGTATTTATAGTAATTATCCATTTAACTAAATTTAAAAGATAATGTACTTTTCTACATTAATCAAATAATTTATATATTAAGTAAGTTGAATTTAAACTTCAATATTTATCTTAATACAAATAATAAGATGAATAAGTATTTTAAAAAACAATAATGATTAGCCTAGTACAATTAACTAAGTATTTAAGTATTATTGACTAGGAGTTTCTACGTTTACGTAAGTAGTTCTAAGGTAGATTACGAAGTGTAGTTGTGAAGACTCCTAGGGGAGCAGTGCTAGTCGAAGACTACAGGCTGAGACGGCACCCCTGGAAAGCGCAACAACTTAAACAAGTGAATATCTACCTAAGAACTGCTTTACAAGACCGTGACTTAACCCAGCCCCTAGGCAAGCATCTCAACTTAAGTGAGTGAAATTCTATCTTAGAACTACATTTTATTTATCATACATGCCTTTGCCTTCTAAAATATAATTATAATATTTCTCCACTCTGCTTTGTCTTGTCTGACTGCGTTTTGCTTGTGAAATATGATAAATATATTGATGTTGTCGTCCAGGCGTTAAATTATAAAACGCTTCTTTAAACTCTGGCTCTTCATCAAGCTTGCTTTGTAATTCTTCAGGTATCTCATAATCTTCCGTCTTCTTCATTTCCACTTTCTTGCCAGCTTTTTCTACTTTAATCGCTTCATTCACATAATAAAGAATCTCATCACGACGTTCTTTAATTTCATCTAATGTTTTAAATCTTAATTGTCTTGCTGCTTGAACCTTCTCTGTTTGTTGAACTAACGTATGATACTGATCTTCTAATATGGCACCTTTGTGAAAGAGAAGCGCAACATAATGTTTAAAGCCATGGATTAATACCACATTTGCGTCGTTTAATGTATAACACGGATGCATCCATTTATAGGTCTCTTCTAATTCAGTTTCTTCAAATATTAAATTTCTAAGATATTGATAGGCTTCCTTCCATTGACTATCCTTTTCCAAAAAAGCTAAAACTTTATCATTAGCTTGTTTATGCGTCATCTCAAACACCTTCTAACTCATTAATTTGAAAGCAATACAGTTATTATATTATTTAAGTTTAAAATTAACTATCGATAACACAATATTTTGTAAATTTACTAAATCGTAAATTGACTAATTAAACGATAAGCGTATAATTAAAAAGTGTCATTTTATATGAATAATAAAACAATTTAAAAAGGAGTATTTATGGGACAGAACAATAATAATAGTAATAAAATCAGTCTGACTCAATTAGTACTACTTGGACTAGGTAGTTTAATTGGTTCTGGTTGGCTCTTTGGTGCATGGGAAGCGTCCTCTATAGCTGGTCCAGCCGCGGTTATTTCGTGGATTATTGGATTTATTGTCATTGGAACAATTTCTTACAACTACATTGAGATTGGAACTATGTTCCCACAATCTGGTGGTATGAGTAATTATGCGCAATATACACATGGATCTTTATTAGGATTTATTGCTGCATGGGCTAACTGGGTCTCACTCGTAACGATTATCCCAATTGAAGCAGTATCTGCAGTTCAGTACATTAGCTCTTGGCCATGGGATTGGGCAAAACCTACTGGTGCGTTGATGCATAATGGAACGATTAGTACGATTGGCTTATTTGCCGTATATATTATCATCATTATCTTTTCATTACTGAACTATTGGTCAGTAAAATTATTAACGTCATTTACAAGTTTAATTTCAGTCTTTAAATTAGGTGTGCCTTTATTAACAATCATTATGTTAATGCTTTCTGGTTTCGACACTAGTAACTATGGTTCATCTATGGGTCAATTTATGCCTTATGGTAGTGCCCCAATCTTTGCGGCTACAACTACTTCAGGTATTATTTTCTCATTTAATGCATTCCAAACAATTATTAATATGGGATCTGAAATTAAAAATCCTGAGAAGAATATTGCACGCGGTATCGCTATTTCATTAACATTAAGTGCCGCATTATACGTTGTTTTACAAAGTACATTTATCACTTCTATGCCACAATCAATGATTCATGCACATGGTTGGCATGGTATTAACTTTAACTCACCATTCGCAGATATGGCGATTTTATTAGGTATCAACTGGTTAGCGATTCTTTTATATATTGAAGCGGTAGTTTCACCATTTGGTACAGGTGTGTCATTCGTAGCGATTACAGGTCGTGTCTTAAATGCGATGGAACAAAATGGTCATATTCCTAAATTCTTAGGTAAAATTAATAAAACTTACAACATTCCACGTGTTGCTATTGCATTCAATGCCATTATCAGTATGATCATGGTTACGTTATTCCGTGACTGGGGTGTACTTGCGGCGGTTATCTCAACAGCTACATTAGTGGCTTACTTAACTGGTCCAACAACAGTAATTGCCCTACGTAAGATGGGTCCTAAATTACATCGTCCATTCCGTGGTACGTTATTAAAAGTTATGGCACCTTTATCATTTGTTCTCGCTTCATTAGCGATTTACTGGGCGATGTGGCCAACAACTGCTGAAGTTATTTTCATTATTATTTTAGGTTTACCGATTTATTTCTTCTATGAATATAAAATGAATTGGAAAAACACTAAAAAACAAATTGGTGGTAGTTTATGGATTATTATTTACTTAATCCTCTTAGCTACTATGTCGTTTGTCGGTAGTAAAGAATTTAAAGGTATCAACTTAATTCACTACCCTTATGATTTTATTGTGATTATTGTATTAGCATTAATCTTCTATAAAATCGGTACTACAAGCTATTTCGAAAGTATTTATTTCAAACGCGCTAAGAAGATCAATAAGCAAATGAAAAAAGATACACTTAAAGAAGCAAAGCAAGAAACTGCTCAAGACAAAGCAGAGAAATAAATTTAATCAATACCAAGTGTGAAAGTGACTTCGCGCTTGGTATTTTTTATGCCTGTTTTTAATGCTATAGTTAAATTGAATGAAGTGAGAGGAAGGTGTTTCAATATGGTGACAGTTGCTACGACTAGCGGGAAGATACATGGAATAAGTGAAGATGGCATCATTAAATTTCGAGGCATCCCCTATGCCTATCCACCTACACATCATCGCCGCTTTAAACACTCCGAGTTATATACGTCTTGGGATGATATTGTAGCTACTTATTTCAGGTCTATTCCTCCTCAACCTTATAATAAATTAGAAACTTTCTTTTCTTCTGAAAATGTAACTTTCCCACAAAGTGAGGATTGTTTATATTTAAATATCTGGATGCAAAATAATGATAATACTAACAAACCTGTCATTATCTATTTTTATGGAGGTGGGTTTGTAAATGGGCATGGTTCTGCAGAGTTATATACACCAGAATCTATTGTCCAACGACATGATGTAATTGTAGTCACATTTAACTATCGGTTAGGCGCTTTAGGCTTTTTAGACTGGTCTTATTTTGACGCATCGTTTAATAAAAATAATGGTTTATCAGATCAAATTAATGCATTAAAATGGGTTCATCATTATATTGAAAGCTTTGGAGGCAACCCTCAGAATGTCACATTAATGGGTCAATCTGCCGGCAGTATGAGTATTATGGCATTAATGCAAATACCTGAATTAGATACGCTATATCATAAAGTGATGTTACTCAGTGGTACATTAAGACTTGATAAAGAAGACACTGGCTACTTAAAAGCGCAACATTTTCATAAATTGATGGATATTCATGTTCCAAATAAAAGGCTAGAAGATCTAACAGTTTCAGACATATTGAAATTACAAGCATTAGATGAGGCTTCGCGAGGTAAATCTAAAGGCTTGGAATTAATTTATACCCCTATCGAAGACGACTGTATGGCGCGTCCACTGTCACAGTTCACGAAACCTGTCGTCGTAGGTGTGACTAATGATGAAGGAGATTGTTATATTCGCAACGAGTTTCGTAAATTAGAAGCTTCACGCTTTGTAGAGGTCATGGCTTTAAATGATATTAATGTGAAGGAAGCAAATGCACAAACTGGCAAACAACAAGCGCAACTTGTCACCGACTTGTATTTTAAAACGCCTGCCCTTCAATTATTAGATACCTTGAATAATGCACAGCGTTGGTTTTTACGGTTCGATTGGCACTTACCAACCTCTTTTGAATTTAACAGTGCCTATCACATTCTAGATCTTGTCTTTTGGTTTGGAAAAATGAACATCTTAAGAGCACACGGCATTAAAAACTTAACTTCAGAAACTAAATTAAGCCAACAAATGATAAGTGATTTAATCACTTTTGCGAAGGCAGATACAATGCCATGGCAACCTTATCATTCAAACAATAAAAATCTACATATATACAAATAAGGCGTACCGCAAACGTTGCGATACGCCTTTAATTTTAATTCTTTGCATAATGTATATTTTTAGGTTCTACGCAAACATCGGTTGATAAATAAAAAAATTATTTAATTATAATTAGATTAAGCGACAAAGAGGAAATCAGACTTTTTTAGT
>NZ_PPRD01000079.1 GCF_002902575.1 Staphylococcus croceilyticus
GAAAAACTTAGTCTTTCAGCTCTTATTATTTGTATACATCAATATAAAATAAATTGAATCATTCATCTGTATTAATAGTTTCTATTTCAGTTTTATAAATATCTATTGTATACTTATTGAGATTAGAGAAAAATAATCTCACTTTAATACATAAATCAAAATTATTCAACTGAAATAGTGAACATTAATCAAGAAAAAGATATTTAAAATTAGGAGTTATAAATAATGAAGTTTACAAATTTAACGGCTACAGAGTTTGGTGAATTCACAGATAAAATGCCATACAGCCATTTTACGCAAATGACTGAAAACTATGAATTAAAAGTTGCGGAAAAAACTGAAACTCATTTAGTTGGAATTAAAAATAATGATAATGAAGTAATTGCTGCTTGCTTATTAACAGCAGTGCCAGTAATGAAATTCTTTAAATATTTTTATAGTAACCGAGGTCCAGTTATTGATTTTGAGAATAAAGAACTTGTTCACTTTTTCTTTCATGAATTAGATAAATACCTAAAACAACATAATTGTCTATATGTACGTATAGACCCATATTTACCATATCAATATCGTAATCACGATGGTGAGATAACTGGCAATGCTGGTAATGATTGGTTCTTCGATAAAATGAAACATTTAGGTTATGCTCATGAAGGCTTTACAACAGGATTTGACCCTATTTTACAAATCCGCTTCCATTCTGTTTTAGATTTAAAAAATAAATCAGCAAAAGACGTGCTAAATGATATGGATAGCTTACGTAAAAGAAACACTAAAAAAGTACAAAAAAATGGTGTGAAAGTTAGATTCTTAACTGAAGAAGAACTACCAATCTTTAGATCATTTATGGAAGACACAAGTGAAACGAAAGACTTTGCTGATAGAGAAGATACTTTCTATTATCACAGATATAAGCATTTTAAAGATAGAGTATTGGTACCATTAGCGTATATTAAATTTGATGAATACTTAGAAGAGCTTCAAAATGAACGTGAAACATTAACGAAAGATTTAAATAAAGCATTAAAAGATATTGAAAAACGTCCTGAAAATAAAAAATCTCATAATAAAAAAGCAAATCTTGAACAACAGTTAGATGCTAATCAACAGAAAATTGATGAAGCTGCTAAATTGCAAAGTGAACATGGTAATGAATTACCAATTTCTGCAGGTTTCTTCTTTATTAACCCATTTGAAGTTGTTTACTATGCAGGTGGTACTTCTAATGAATATAGACATTTTGCTGGAAGCTATGCAGTTCAATGGACAATGATTAATTATGCTTTAGAACATGGAATTGATAGATATAATTTCTACGGTATTAGCGGTCACTTTACTGAAGATGCTGAAGACGCTGGTGTTGTAAAATTCAAAAAAGGATTCAATGCTGATGTGATTGAATATGTGGGAGATTTTGTGAAACCTATCAATAAACCAATGTACTCAGTTTATAGAACACTTAAAAAACTTAAAAAATAGATTTGATTAAGAGGGGAATAGACTAATATGAAATTTACAGAGTTAACAGTAAAAGAATATGAAAACTTTGTACAAAATCCATCATTAGAAAGTCATTACTTCCAAGTTAAAGAAAATATTCAAACTCGTGAAAATGATGGCTTTGAAGTTGTGTTATTAGGTGTGAAAGATGAAAGCAATAAAGTTATTGCAGCTAGTCTTTTTTCTAAAATTCCGACTATGGGAAGTTATGTTTATTATTCAAATCGTGGACCAGTAATGGATTATTCTGATTTAGGTCTTGTCGATTTTTACTTGCGTGAACTGGAAAAATATTTACATCAACATCAATGTTTATACGTGAAATTAGACCCTTACTGGATTTACCAAATATATGATAAAGATATTAATCCGATTGAAGGCCGAGAAAAAAATGATGCTTTAGTAAACTTATTTAAATCTCATGGTTATGAGCATCATGGTTTCACTACTAAATACGATACTTCAAGTCAAGTAAGATGGATGGGTGTAGATTACCTTAAAGGTGAAACACCTGCTTCACTAAAAAAACAATTTGATAGTCAACGTAAGAGAAATATTAATAAAGCGATAAACTATGGAGTTAAAGTTAGATTTCTAAAAAGAGATGAATTTCACATCTTTTTAGACTTGTATCGTGAAACTGAAGCAAGAACGGGATTTGTATCTAAAACAGATGAATATTTCTATAACTTTATTGATACATATGGGGATAAGGTTCTTGTTCCACTTGCATATATTGACCTTGATGAGTATATTAAAACGTTACAAGAATCACTAAGTGATAAAGAGTCTCGTCGTGATCAAATGATGGCAAAAGAAAATAAAAATGATAAACAACTTAAAAAGATTGCCGAATTAGATAAACAAATAGAACATGACCAAAAAGAACTCTTGAATGCGAGTGAATTACGTCAAACAGATGGTCAAATTTTAAATTTAGCTTCTGGTGTATACTTTGCAAATGCCTACGAGGTTAATTACTTCTCTGGAGGATCATCAGAAAAATATAATAATTATATGGGACCATACATGATGCATTGGCATATGATGAATTATTGCTTTGACCACGGTTATGATCGATATAATTTCTATGGTTTATCTGGTGATTTTACTGAAAATAGCGAGGATTATGGTGTTTATCGCTTTAAACGAGGATTCAACGTACATATTGAAGAGTTAATAGGAGATTTTTATAAACCAATTAACAAAGTTAAATATTGGTTATTTACGACACTTGATCGTATACGTAAGAAAGTTAAAAAATAAAGTTTGAAAGAAAGCATATTGGCAAGTTGCCAGTATGCTTTCTTTTTTATCGTAATAAGTGATAGAGCCAAATTACGATATAGTGTAGGTAAATTCTAAGTTGTCATTGCATGTTGTAGCCTACAAATTAATAATAGCACACCTCTAGATTTTAGCAATAATATTCCCGAAGAAATTTATTTTGCAAAATTAATAAATATT
This sequence comes from Staphylococcus croceilyticus, assembly GCF_002902575.1. Lineage (GTDB taxonomy): Bacteria > Bacillota > Bacilli > Staphylococcales > Staphylococcaceae > Staphylococcus > Staphylococcus croceilyticus. The sequence goes on from NZ_PPRD01000079.1 coordinate 2,968, forward strand.
ATAATATAAAATCTTTTGATTTTTGGTTGGAATGATCATTTGAAACCAAGAAAGAGTATATC
>NZ_PPRD01000080.1 GCF_002902575.1 Staphylococcus croceilyticus
AAAAATGGTAAGAAAACTTCAACGATTACTTTACTTAAAATTATGGAAATGCCTGCTTATTTAAAGCTTCAAAAACAAAGATTTTATTGTAAAACATGTGATAGTTATTTTACTGCTAAATCTAATATTGTCGACGATTATTGTTTTATTTCTAACAAAACAAAACTTGCAGTTTTAGATAAAGCGCAAGAATACCGCTCTCAAAAATCTATCGCTAAGTCATGCTTAGTATCATCAATGACTGTATCTAGAGTGATTAATCAAGCGGCAAGCGACGTAGGTCAGTCTTCTTTTGATGCTTTACCTGAACACTTAATGATGGACGAATTTAAAAGTGTTAAAAATGTAATTGGAAAAATGAGTTTTATTTATGCAGATGCTGTCTCCCACCGCATCGTAGATGTGGTAGCGGATCGTAAGTTAAAATCATTAAAAGATCATTTTTATCGTTATTCTTTGAAACTAAGACAAAACGTCAAAACAGTAACGATTGATATGTATGAACCATATATGTCGCTAATCAAGCAATTATTTCCTAATGCGAAGATTATTATTGATCGTTTTCATATTGTTCAATCGTTAAATCGAGCGTTAAATATGTCTAGAGTTCAAGTAATGAATTGTTATAGAACCTCTAATAGACCGCTTTATAATAAATATAAAAGTTATTGGAAACTATTTCTTAAACCTTTTGAAACGCTAGAGGCATTTAATTATCGTAAAGTCCGTTTATTCAAAGAGTGGAAAACCGAAAAAGGAATTATGAATTACTTATTAGGTGTAGATGTTAAATTATTTAATACATATCACTACGTTCATGAGCTAAGACGATTACTAAAAGAAAACCAAATAGAGAAATTTAATCATAAACTCTTTTCTATTCATCTTTCAGACGTGTGTCCCAAATTACGCCCAGTCATTAGAACTTTAAGAAGATTAATACCTTTCATTGAAAACACCATGATATATTCTAACCTGACCAACGGTCCGTTAGAAGGAATTAATAATAAAATCAAACTCATTAAAAGGGTATCTTTTGGTTATAGAAATTATGATAATTTGCGTAATCGAATTATTATAACTTCGCGACTTTTTGCCTCAACAACAAAAAAAGAGATTAAACAACCTAAGGTTGCTTAATCTCAATATTAGGACTCATCAGTCCGATTTGACGTAGAGCC
>NZ_PPRD01000081.1 GCF_002902575.1 Staphylococcus croceilyticus
GATTCTGAATCACTCTCACTTGTTGATGTTGATTCACTGTCTGATGTGCTTGTACTTACTGATTCTGAATCACTCTCACTTGTTGATACTGACTCACTGTCTGATGTGCTTGTGCTTGCTGAGTCTGAGTCACTTTCACTCGTTGATGTTGATTCACTGTCTGATGTGCTTGCACTTGCTGAGTCTGAGTCACTTTCACTCGTTGATGCTGACTCACTATCTGATGTGCTTGCACTTGCTGAATCGGAATCACTTTCACTTGTTGATGTTGAATCACTGTCTGATGTGCTTGCGCTTGCTGAGTCTGAGTCACTTTCGCTCATTGATGCTGACTCACTATCTGATGTGCTTGCACTTGCTGAATCTGAATCACTTTCGCTTGTTGATGCTGAATCACTATCTGATGTGCTTGCACTTGCTGAGTCTGAAAGACTCTCACTTTCTGAACTTGATGTGCTTTCTGAGGCGCTTGTACTTACTGATTCTGAATCACTCTCACTTGTTGATACTGACTCACTGTCTGATGTGCTTGCTGAGTCTGAGTCACTTTCACTTGTTGATGCTGAATCACTGTCTGACGTACTTGCGCTTGCTGAGTCTGAGTCACTTTCACTTGTTGATGCTGAATCACTGTCTGATGTGCTTGCACTTGCTGAATCTGAATCACTTTCGCTTGTTGATGCTGAATCACTGTCTGACGTACTTGCGCTTGCTGAGTCTGAGTCACTTTCGCTCATTGATGCTGACTCACTATCTGACGTGCTTGCACTTGCTGAATCTGAATCACTTTCGCTTGTTGATGTTGACTCACTGTCTGACGTACTCGCGCTTGCCGAGTCTGAAAGACTCTCACTTTCTGATCCTGATGTGCTTTCTGAGTCGCTTATACTTACTGACTCTGAACCACTCTCACTTGTCGCTTTACTTGTTGACTCACTCTCGCTTGCTGCTTTACTTGTTGATGCGCTCTCGCTTGTTGCTTTGCTTGTTGACGCGCTCTCGCTTGCTACTTTACTTGTTGATGCGCTCTCGCTTGCTGCTTTGCTTGTTGACGCACTTTGGCTATTTGCTTCGCTTATTGATTTTACAGTGCTTGTTGAAAGACTATTACTTGTTGATGTTGAAGTAGAGTCACTAGCTGAGTTTCGAGTGATTGACCATTTAATATTTTTAGTCGTTGTATGGTTACTACCATCCGTGGCAGTAATCGTTACATTATAATCACCGATTTTTTGTGGTGTACCTGTTACTACATTTTTAGATGAATCATACGATAAGCCATCTGGTAGGCCATCCATCTTAACAGTCGGTGTTGTTCCGCTATTATCTGAAGTATTTACAGTTACTGGTGTAATAGGTGAGAAAACTTCATTACTTTGATCAGTCATATTAATAGTAGGAGCTTGGGTGTCCTCGTAATAATAAATTACTGATTGACCTGAATTAGTTAGTTTAACTTGATTATTAGCATAGTTCGGTGCGTTTGAACTATCGACATCCTTGTATTTAAAACCTTTGTCTTTTAGCGTATTTATTTGAGGGTCTAAAATAACTGTTTCATCTACATCTCCTGCATAAGTCTTCGGTGGAATAATATCTTTACCGGTATTCACATCAACATATCTCACTTGAGTTGAAGCAGTTTGAGTATATGTAAATGTTCCGAATTGAATTTGTTGAAGATTTCTAGCTCCTCCCGTTGAAGCTGTAATAGAAAGAGCATAGTTACTAATATTACGATTTCTATTCAACCAATCTGTTAAATTACGAGTAAATTGTTGACCAGCATACGTAACTGTCATGTCTTTTGTATCGCCATTATAGTCAATTTTAAAGTCTTTAAGAGTATTATCTGGTGGTACATTTAATTTGGCAGCACCTGGAGATTCAGTAGTAGCATACCCTGAACTGTTAGTACTAACAAATGCGCCAAATGCGCCTCCACCGGCTACATTACTTGGATCTGCTCCAGCTTGAGAACCAGCTTTAGGAGTTGAAGTATTGTGGAATGTATCAAGTTTAAAGCCGAATGCATTTTTCAAACCACCTATCCCTAGTGCCGCACCTTCTTTACCAGTATCATCAATTTTACCCGGTGAAAAAGCAAAACCTATACCGTCCCCACCGTCTGATTTATCTGGTGAATATCCTTCATAGCGATTACCTAGATTAACTTTTCCTGTAAAATGAAAACTTTTATTTGAATTAATTTTAGTGTTTAAAGTAATTGAACCTTTTTTATTAAACTCATCAGGAGTTAAAGTTACTATTCCTGTTTTAGGATCATAAGTAGCAGAGTCTTTGACATTAAAATGATCAGTAAAGTTATCTTTGTTGATTGAGACAATGTCATTATTTGTTACTTCTGCTACAGTCGCACTTGTGTTGTTGGTAGCTAAGGCTAATCTACTGAAAGTTCTTAGCTTCTTCGGCGTTAAACTTGTCGACGTGCTTGTAGAATCACTTACTAATAAATTAGAACCTATGTCTCTATTTGCTTGGCTTTCAGCTGTACTTGTAGATTTAGTTGTTAATGAATCTTTGTCATCAACTTTCTCAGATTTATTTGTGCTTGTAGAACTTGTTAATTCACTTTTCTTTTCAGAAGTTGACGTTAATGAATTATTCTTCTCATCAGATTCAGATGTTTCCGTTGATTTGTGTTCTGATGTTCCATGAGTATTTGATGATTTGTCTTTTTGGGTACTATTAGCTACTTCAGATGTATTTGTTTTTTTAGCTTCTCCATTTTCTGAAGAGCTTGATGTCTTGTTATTGTTTTTACTTTCAGAATCTTTAGTTGATTGAGAGTTTTTATGTTCTGAACTTGATGTTGATTTTTCACTTTCTGTTTGTTTGTCTTGGCTCTCAGACGTCTTCTCTTTATTACTTTCTGAAGTGCTCTCAGTATTTGATTTTCCGTTCTCATTAGATGAACTTGTTTTATCACTATTAGAATTTTGGTGAGATTCACTTGTTGATGAGTCACTTTCAGAAATTGAAGTATGGCTCATACTATCTTTATGTTCCGAAGTAGAAGTTTCTTTAGCACTAGTAGAATTAGCGCTTGTTTCTGTTGAATTTGTCGTTGAATCAGTTTTAACCTGACTTTCTTCATTAGTAGTATCTTTTGATGATTGATTCTCACTTTCTGTTGAAGACGTACTATTTTGGCTATGTTCTTGTGAGGAACTTGTCATATTTGAAGAAGAGTTGGTTGTCGATTTTGAAATTGCTGTCGAGTTTTGATTGGCTACAGTTGCACTATTTGACGAAATTTCTGATGTCATTGGAGTTTCTGATGCTGCAAAAGCATGGTGGTCATTAAGCATAGCAAAGGTGAATGCGCCACCTACTAGTCCTGTTGTTCTCATTGCTTGTTTTTTGAAATCTTTAGATTTTGTAGTTTCGTTATCAATTTTATTGTCTACTTCTTTATTTAAAAATGGTAACCCGATCATTTTTAAAAGTTGGAATTCTTTAATACCTGCTTTGACCCAATGTTTTCCTGATTTATAAAGCTTAACTCTAGCTTTTTCTTCACCAAAGGATCGTTTAAAGTCTTTTTCTCTTTTAGACATAATAATCTCATCTCCAAATATTTATTACTTAATTAAATCCCAATTAATTTTCTACTATTTGATATAATTTTCATTATTATAT
>NZ_PPRD01000082.1:0-1607 GCF_002902575.1 Staphylococcus croceilyticus
CCTCAACAACAAAAAAAGAGATTAAACAACCTAAGGTTGCTTAATCTCAATATTAGGACTCATCAGTCCGATTTGACGTAGAGCCTTTTTTTATTATTTATTAGGCATGGTCTGACGTTGATGGTAACGAATAGAAAGTATAATGCCTATACCTACTATTAAGCTCCATAACGCACTACCACCATAACTTACAAATGGAAGCGGGATACCTGTAATCGGTAAGAGTTGAATTGTCATACCAATATTTTGCAAAATATGGAAGACAAGTAATGAGATATAGCCCACAATAAAAATTTTACTGAATGGTGATTCTACCTTGGTAGCAAGTCTTATAAGATGGAAGATTAAAGCTAAGAAGATGAGCAATAAGACTACTGCGCCAAGGAATCCCATTTCTTCTCCGATGACAGAGAAAATAAAATCTGTATGGTTCTCTGGTATATAGACCTCACCGTGGTTATAACCTTTACCAAATAACTGTCCAGAGCCAATTGCTTTTAATGATTCTGTTAAGTGATAACCGTCTCCGTTACTGTAAGAATATGGATCTAACCATGAATTAATACGACCCATTTGATACATTTTAACGCCAAGTAAACTTTCAATTAAATTAGGCTTATAAATAATAGCTAAAATAATGCTACCGCCAATCACTGCTGCAGCGATAAGTATTGGAGCAAGCAAGCGCCAAGTGATACCACTTACTAACATAACCCCTAAGATAATGGCACAAATTACTAATGTAGTACCTAGGTCATTTTGTAATAGAATTAATGCCATAGGTATGATAGAGACACCAATAATTTTTAGGAATAACATCAAATCCGTTTGAAATGACTTATTAAAAGTAAAACGGTTATGATTTGCGACAGTTTTAGCAAGTGCAAGTATTAATATCACTTTCATAAACTCCGATGGTTGAATACTTACAGGGCCAAATGAATACCAACTTTTAGCGCCATTAATAATTGGCGTAAAAGATGTTTCAGGAAGGATTAATAATCCTACGAGTAAAATACATAAAAAGATATATAATATGTATGTGTTGTTTTTAATTTTTTTAGGTGAAAACAACATAATTAGTAAAGCGATTATAGCACCTAATATGTAGTAAATAATTTGGCGAATACTAAAATTGGCACTATATTGGCCGCCACCCATAGCTGAACTAATCGTTATAACACTTATGATTGCTAAGATAGTCAATAATGCTATGAGTACCCAGTCGATTTTTCGTAGCCAATGTTTTGAAGGCTGTTGACGGGATGAATATTTCATAAAAAACTCCTTAAAAACTGTAATATCACGATTCTTAGTATATATCGATTTTACATGACTTTATGTGAATTTGCTAGAGAATAACTAGGTAGCTTCCTAATTTAAATATTCTAAAAGTGAATATAAAGTAATGTAAATCAATGAAAAAGAAGTCATTATTTTACTTGTTGAGAAATGCAAAAATAGCACATACTGTGATAATATTGATTTTTAGGAAGAACTAAATAAACTACATAAAAATTAATAAATGTTTAATCTAAAACTTAAAATCAGTGATTAATCATATTATAATATGATGAAAGAGACTAAGGCATTAACAATTTATATAT
>NZ_PPRD01000082.1:1617-17165 GCF_002902575.1 Staphylococcus croceilyticus
AATTTTTGAGAAATTAAAATTCTTAAGAAAAAAGTATTGTTTAAATTTATAACGCTTTTGTACTAATCTTTCTCAATGGAGGAAATTGAATATGGTAAAAGAAAATATTTGTATCGTATATGGTGGTAAAAGTGCTGAACATGATGTTTCGATTTTAACTGCGCAAAATGTATTAAATGCGATTGATAAAGACAAATATTTAGTAGATATTATTTATATCACTAATGACGGACAATGGAAGAAAAAAGATAATATAGTTGAAAAAATTGAATCAGTAGAAGAACTTCATTTATCAGATGTTGACGCTGGAGAAATCACGTTATTATTAAAAGAAAGTAGTAATGGCAACGCATATGACGCTGTATTCCCATTATTACACGGTCCAAACGGTGAAGACGGTACAATCCAAGGATTATTCGAAGTACTTGACTTACCTTACGTTGGAAATGGTGTATTAGCCGCTTCAAGTTCTATGGACAAATTAGTTATGAAACAATTATTTGAACATCGCGGATTACCTCAATTACCTTATATTAGCTTCTTAAGAAGTGAGTATGAAAAATATCAAGGTAATATCATTAAACTTGTTAATGATAAACTGACATACCCTGTCTTTGTAAAACCAGCTAACCTTGGTTCAAGTGTTGGAATTAGTAAATGTAACAACGAAGAAGAATTAAAAGCAGGTATTGCTGAAGCATTCCAATTTGACCGTAAATTAGTTATTGAACAAGGTATCAATGCACGTGAAGTTGAAGTAGCAGTCCTAGGTAACGATTATCCAGAAACGACATGGCCTGGCGAAGTTATCAAAGATGTTGCTTTCTATGATTATAAATCTAAATATAAAGATGGCAAAATTTCGTTACAAATTCCTGCAAAATTAGATGAAGAAGTTCAAACAACTTTAAGAAATATGGCACTTGAAGCCTTCAAAGCTACAGATTGTTCTGGTTTAGTGCGTGCAGATTTCTTTGTTACAGAAGATAATCAAATTTTCATAAATGAAACAAATGCAATGCCAGGTTTCACTGCATTTAGTATGTATCCAAGTCTTTGGGAGAACATGGGCTTATCTTACTCAGACTTAATCACTAAATTAATCGACTTAGCCAAAGAGCGTCACGAAGATAAAAAGAAAAATAAATACACAATCGATTAAGAGAGGAATTCATTTATGATAGAAGTTTCATTAAAAGACATTCAGAACTGGATATCTTGCGAAATAGATGATCAATACTTAAATCAAACTATCAAAGGTGTCACAATCGATTCACGTGCGATTAAAGAAGATATGCTATTTATTCCCTTTAAAGGAGAGAACGTTGACGGCCATCGTTTTGTAGCCCAAGCGTTGCAAGATGGGGCCGGAGCTTCTTTTTATGAAAAAGGGCATGATATTGACGCAAACATTAGCGGACCAATTATTTGGGTGGAAGATACACTAACTGCGTTACAACAATTAGCGAAAGCTTATTTAAAACATGTTAATCCTAAAGTTATCGGGGTGACAGGATCAAATGGTAAAACGACTACGAAAGATATGATTGAAAGTGTCTTACATACTGAATTCAAAGTTAAAAAGACGCAAGGCAATTATAATAACGAAATTGGTTTACCATTAACTATCTTAGAATTAGATAAAGATACACAAATTTCAATTCTAGAGATGGGTATGTCAGGTTTCCATGAAATCGAATTATTATCAACGATAGCTGAGCCAGACATCGCTGTGATTACAAATATCGGTGAGTCACATATGCAAGATTTAGGATCACGCGAAGGTATCGCTAAAGCTAAATCAGAAATTACGATTGGACTTAAAGAGGGTGGCACATTTATCTATGACGGTGATGAACCACTGTTAGTGCCTCACGTTGAGACAGTTAAAAACGCTAAATTAATTAGCATCGGCTTAAATTCGGATAATGTATTAGTATGTGAAGTGAAAAATAGTAAAAATGATGGTATCGCATTTGATATTAATGGAAAAGAACATTACGAATTACCTATTTTAGGTATTCATAATATGAAGAATGCTGCTATCGCGATCGCTATTGGTCATGAACTTGGATTGGATTATGAAACAATTCAACGTAATATTAATAATGTTCAACTGACGGGAATGCGTATGGAACGTCATGTCACTGATGATGACATCACAGTGATTAATGATGCTTATAATGCGAGCCCTACAAGTATGAAAGCGGCCATTGATACATTGAGTAATATGGATGGACGTAAAATCTTAGTACTTGCCGACTCATTAGAGTTAGGTGAGAATAGCCAACGTATGCATGAAGAGGTTGGTGCGCACCTTAAAGATAAAGGTATTCATACGCTACTTACTTACGGCACAGATGCTAAATTTATTAGCGATGTAGGTGGTCAGTTTGTTGAAAATGTGGCACACTTCTCAGACAAAGATGAATTAACAGTTTATTTAAAATCTCATTTAGTACCTCAAGATAAAGTCTTAGTTAAAGGCTCAAGAGGAAATAAACTTGAAGATGTGGTAAATCAAATTATTTAATTATCATTATATATATATGCTTTTCTAACAAGCCATTGTGGATGTTTAAAATCGCACAATGGTTTGTTTTTTATGCCCTTTTCCAAAAAAGAAGCTAAAAAATGTAAACGCTATTATAAAGAAATGAGTTATATATTGAAAGAAAGTAAGAAATTGCTTTATTGCGATAAATATTTTTAGGTGGTACTATATAGAAGTTGACGTAATAAGAGGACCTTATATACACAGACGTATATTGATAAAAAAGTTAGTTTAAAGGAGAATTATATTGCAAAATTTTAAAGAATTAGGGATTTCGGATAAAACGGTTGAAACCCTTGAAGCAATGGGGTTTAAGGAACCTACACCGATTCAAAAAGAAAGTATCCCTTACACATTAGAAGGAAGAGACATCCTTGGACAAGCTCAAACTGGTACAGGTAAAACAGGCGCTTTCGGGATTCCTTTAATTGAAAAAGTAGTTGGTAAATCAGGCGTTCAAGCTTTGATCTTAGCACCAACTCGAGAATTAGCTATGCAAGTAGCAGAACAGTTACGCGAATTTAGTCGTGGACAAAATGTACAGGTTGTTACAGTATTTGGTGGTATGCCAATCGATAGGCAAATTAAAGCGTTAAAACGCGGACCACAAATCGTAGTAGGTACACCTGGTCGTGTGATTGACCATTTAAATCGTCGTACACTTAAAACAAATGATATTCATACATTAATCTTGGATGAAGCGGATGAAATGATGAACATGGGCTTCATTGATGATATGAGATTTATTATGGATAAAATTCCAGCTGAACAACGCCAAACAATGTTATTCTCAGCTACAATGCCTAAAGCAATTCAAACTTTAGTACAACAATTTATGAAATCTCCACAAATTGTTAAGACAATGAATAATGAAATGTCTGATCCACAAATTGATGAATACTACACAATCGTAAAAGAACTTGAGAAATTCGATACTTTTACAAACTTCTTAGATGTTCACCAACCTGAATTAGCAATTGTCTTCGGTAGAACAAAACGCCGTGTTGATGAATTAACAAGTGCTTTATTATCTAAAGGTTATAAAGCTGAAGGTTTACACGGAGATATCACTCAAGCGAAACGTTTAGAAGTATTAAAGAAATTTAAAAATGACCAAATTGATATTTTAGTAGCGACTGACGTTGCTGCACGTGGTCTTGATATTTCAGGCGTAAGTCACGTTTATAACTTCGATATTCCTCAAGATACTGAAAGCTATACGCACAGAATTGGCCGTACTGGTCGTGCAGGTAAAGAAGGTATCGCCGTTACATTTGTTAACCCAATTGAAATGGATTACATCCGCCAAATTGAAGAAGTGAACGGTAGAAGAATGAATGCATTAAGACCTCCGCATCGTAAAGAAGTGCTTAAAGCGCGTGAAGAAGATATTAAAGATAAAGTTAAAAACTGGATGTCACGTAAAAGTGAAGCACGTCTAAAACGCATTTCAAGTGAATTATTAGATGAATATGATAGCACTGAATTAGTTGCATCATTATTACAAGAATTAGTTGAAGCGAACGATGAAGTTGAAGTTCAATTAACTTTTGAAAAGCCTTTAGCACGTAAAAGCCGTCAAGGTAAAGGAAATAATTCTCGCCGTGGTGGTAAACGTAATAATAAATTCGATAATAAAAACAAACGTTCAAAAGGTAACTTCAATAAGAAAAAAGGTAAGAAATCAGATCGTCGCGACAGACAAGATAAAGGTAAACCATCTATGAAAGCTCGTACGTTCGCAGATTTACAAAAATAGAATTTTATGTATCGTCTAAAACACCTCAATGAGTTGAGGTGTTTTTTGCATGAAAAAATATATAAAGAAAGCATAATGTACAGTTGGAAAATGTATATTAAAGTAATCATATAGAATTAAATCAGTATGATATAATTAAGAAAAATTGCAAAGGAGTTTATGATGAAGTTAGAAGATTCATTTCATAAAAGCCCTAAAAATGCATATGCTATTCATTGGATATGGAGTGGTGTTACCTTCCTAATTGAGTTGATTATATTAGGTGCTTTGTATTCAATGTGGAACTATTTTAATTGGTATCACTTTATTTTCTACATTTTAATCTTCTTATTTGTTTTAAGTTGTCTTCGTTTAGTCATACAACCGTATGTGCGTTATCGTTTCCATTATTATAGTGTCGATGCTAAAAATGTCGAAGTTAAATCTATGTTTATTTTTAAGCATCATCAAATGACTAAAATTGAAAGATTACAATATCTTCAAATTAAAACTAATCCATTGTTAAAAGCTTTTCATCTTAATACTGTCGTATTTGTCACAGCAGGACACGAAGTGAAATTACCTTTAATGTCTGAAGTACAGGCAGAGTATTTATCACAACATATTCTAGAAGCATTGAGAGGTGCAGATTCTGATGTATAGTCCTCAAAAGTTGCATCCTATTTCATATGTAGATGGTTTAATTAAAGTTATAAAACAAAATATAATTCCTTTTCTTATATTTGTAGTGTTTAATAGCTGGGATTTTGATTTTACAAATATAAGAAATTATATTAGTCCAGCTATATTTTTCCTCATCTTTCTAGTTACTTTTACTCATCACTTTTTAGAAGTATATGTAACACGATACTGGATAGAAGATGAGCATTTTATAGTGACATCTGGGTGGATAAATAAAAAACGTAAAGAATTGAACTTAAGTAGAATTCAGTCGCTAGACACTACTCAAGGATTAATCAATCAAATTGTTGGTGGTGTGAGTTTACAAATTAAAACACCAAGTGATGGGATAGAGCTAGCTACTATTTCAAAAAAACAGAGCAACTTAATTGAAAAAACGATTCGCGAACGTCAATTACAAATGAAAGAAGACAAGAATGAAGAAGTTATAAAAAGTGAACATAGTGTAGTTGAGGAGCAACCTATTCAAAATACTGATAACGTTGCTTCTAGTACAATACAAAACGAATCAACTATTTATAAAATGTCATTGCGTTCCTTATTGCTTATGGCTATGACGAGTGGTGCTATCGGGGTAGCTTTAGCAACAGTGTCACCTATACTAGGAGCATTTCATGAGATGATTCCATGGGAAAAGTGGACATCTAACCTTTGGCACTGGATTAATTCAGTATTATTTATTGTGTTGTTTATAGTTGGAGTCGTGTTATTAGTTAGTTACATCATAGGAACATTTATTACAATCGTTCGATATTATAATTACACGGTTACACAACAGAACAGTCAACTTAAAATTAGTTATGGTCTATTAAATGTAAAAAATATTACTGTACCTACTAATAGATTGCAAGCTGTCCTTGAGAAACAATCTTTTCTAAGAAAGTTATTCGGTTATACGTCCATACACTTTATTATTACTAGTGATTTAGATATCACTTCAGAAGAAGACGCTAGTGATAATGGTAAAATTATGATCTTACCGTTCATTAAACGAAAAGAGGCTTATCAAATTATTAAATCACTTGTTCCAGAAATGCAATTTAATGGTGTAAAAAGTGATATGCCGTGGCGTGGTTACCACAGACATTTCTTAATACCTAGCATAGTTTTACTAATAGCAGCTGGCATTGGGACTTATTTCTGGAGCGCTTGGAGTATTCTTATAGCTGTATTGGTTATTGGCTTAATGGCATTGCACGCTTATGTTTATATTCGCGCTGCAGGATTAAATTTCAAAAATGATGAAATTGCACTTCGTGAAATAAATACATTTAGTTTCAATACATATTATTTCAAAACGGATAAGATTATTGGCATGGAAACTAAACAACACCCATTCCTTGAAAGAGCACATTTAGGAAATATTGGTTTTCTAATTGCTAAAGGCTCAGATTTTGAAGAGATGAAGTTGAAGTTTGTAGATGACGATAAAGTGAATCAATATGTAAATGGCTATTTACGAGGTGAGTACAATGAATGAATATAAATATATGCATGAGAATGGACCTAAAGTAATGCGACTAGCTGCGTTAATTACATTTTTTATATTTTTATTAATAATAAGTGTTGTAACTTATTTAGATATTGCTTATATGCATCTAATGAGTCCAGTTTGGACGATTGCATTAGCACTTGGTATTTTAATTTTATTTATCATTTGTTTTGTATTTGGTGTTCCATTTTTAAAATATAAAAACTTTCATTATTATTATAAAGATAATGAAATTTATATAAGAAAAGGGATTATCTTTATAAAAACGACCATCATTCCTTTCTACAGAATACAAAATATCGATATTGAAGAAGGGTATCTCATGAGAAAATACCACTTAGCCAGTTTACATTTATCAACTGCTGGGGGAGATGCCGAAATTGAATTAATTAATAAAGAGGAAGCTTCAAAATTAAAAGAAATTCTTCAACTTAAGAAAGTAAATGAAAGTGAAGAATTAGATGAAGAAATACAAAATGTGAAGTGAGGATAAGCTATGATTTATGGGCTTGGAGTCGATTTGATTGAAATAGATCGTATAGAAAGAGTATATCGAAAACAACTAAATAAGTTAGTCGAACGTATATTAACTACGCAAGAACAAGAAAAATTTAATTCATTCAAAAGTGAAAAAAGAAAAATAGAATTTTTAGCAGGACGTTTTGCTACAAAAGAAGCTTTTAGCAAAGCGCTAGGCACAGGTTTAGGTAAAACTGTAGCTTTCAATAATATTAATTGCTATAACGATGAAAAAGGAAAACCGTGTATTGAATATCCTAACTTTATCGTTCATGTTTCTATTACACATACTGAAAATTATGCAATGAGCCAAGTTATATTAGAAAAGCAAGATTAACAGTACTATAATGAATAATACAAATTAAAGTTATATAGATTTTAGTAATCAAATTTTATTGACGAATAAATCTAAAGTGTTGAGGAGGACTTCTTATGTCAGACAAATTTTATAGAGCAACCTATTTAAACGTAGATTTAGACGCTATTCAAGACAATTATCATACTATTTCTGAAATGCATCCGAATAAAACAGTAATACCAGTCGTAAAAGCAAATAGTTATGGATTAGGCAGTGTTAAAATTGCGCAATACTTAATGCAACAAGATGCTAATTTCTTTGCAGTGGCAACATTAGATGAGGCGATTGAATTGCGTATGCATGGTATTAGTGCACAAATCTTAATATTAGGTGTTATTCCATTAGAAGATATTAATAAAGCAATTCAACATCGTGTTGCTTTAACTGTTCCTTCTAAAAAATGGTTAACAAGTGCAATGCGTTTAATTAATGAAGACAATCAAAAACGTTTATGGTTACATGTAAAATTAGATACAGGCATGGGAAGATTAGGTATTAAAACTCAGGAAGAATATCAAGACGTTATAAATACTATTCAAGAATCCGATAATCTAGTATTTGAAGGTGTGTATACTCATTTTGCTAATGCAGATGAGCCAGGCGATTCAATGGATGATCAATACGCTTTATTTGAAAAATTGGTTAACAACGCACCTAAACCTAAGTATATTCATGCACAAAATTCAGCGGGTTCACTATTGAGAGACTGTGAATTATGTAATGCACTAAGATTAGGTATATCTCTTTATGGTTATTACCCATCAAATTATGTAAAAAGTATTGTTCAAACTAAGTTAAAGCCTAGCGCTCAATTAACGACTGAAGTAGTACAAACGAAATATTTAAATCCTGGAGAATCAGTAAGTTATGGTAGCACATATACTGCCACTGAAAATATAAAAATAGCTATTTTACCAATTGGATATGCTGATGGATATTTGAGATCAATGCAAGGTGCGACTGTAAATATCAATAATCAGCAGTGTGAAATTATAGGTAGGGTATGCATGGACCAAACTATCGTTAAAGTGCCTGACGAAGTTCAAGAAGGGGACAAAGTAGTTTTACTTGATAATCAATTTGATACGCCTCAATCTGTTGAAGCTCTAGCGGACAAGCAAAATACGATAAGCTATGAAGTCTTATGTAATTTTGGAAGACGTGTACCTCGCATATATTATATAAATAACCAAAAATATGTAACAAATGAATTATTAAAATAGTATAGTCACTAGATATAAAATTTGTTATTATAAAATTAAATAAAGGTTTATTATGTTTATTTGGTATCCGATGGAGGTTCATAGTATGTTAACTTTTAATCAGAATAGAAGCCACAGTCTCGAACAATCTTTAAAAGAAGGCTATGTGCAAATGGCCGATTTAAACCTCTCCCTAGCAACAGAAGCTTTTCATTTAGAATGTGAAGCTTGTGATTGTAACGAATCGTACATCACTTCGAATTATAAAAGTGAATGATTAGAAGAGGCGATGTATATTTAGCTGATTTGTCACCAGTACAGGGATCTGAACAAGGGGGAGTAAGACCTGTAGTTATCATTCAAAATGATACTGGTAATAAATATAGTCCTACCGTAATTGTCGCTGCAATTACGGGAAGGATTAATAAAGCCAAAATACCAACACACGTAGAAATTGAGAAACAAAAATATCGATTGGATAGAGATTCAGTTATTCTACTTGAACAAATTCGTACTTTAGATAAAAAAAGATTGAAAGAAAAATTAACTTATTTATCTGAAGAAAAAATGAAAGAAGTAGATGAAGCTTTAGATATCAGTTTAGGGTTACATGAGGTTCGACCTCAAAAAACTTGAGTTTTTTATGTATTTACCAAGTATACGTTTAACAAATTGTTAAATATAAAAGCGTTAGTATAATGATTAATTGATTTTCTTCAAAATTGCAATTATAGGTTATCATTACCTACAAAATAGTATATTTATATTAATACTATTGAATTGATGACTTAAGTTGTTGACTTTAGGTAATTCCTAAAGTCTTTTTTAAATAGTAGTATTTTTTTGGAATAAATTAAATAATTCATTAATAAAATTAGTGAATAAATTCAATTAATATTAACAACATTAAAATTTAAGTAATGCAACTATGAAGTAAGGAGGCAGATTCGTGGAAGAATTTAAAAAACACTATAAACTACTTATAGATGAAAGCTTGGTTACAAAAGATAAAAAACGATTTCTAGAAAAGTGTCATGATTTTACGGATGAAGTAATCAAAAAAGATATTCTGCCTGAAGATGTAGTTAAAATACATAAGTCGTATGTTTCTTCTTTACAACTTAAAGAATCTCAATTGCTTGAAACACTTGACATCTTACAAGAGGTAGTTAAAGGCTTTGGGTATAGCTATAGAGATTACCAAAAGTTAGTAAATAAAATGCAATTCCACGATAAAGAGATTGATTTAGCCTCTAGGCTTCAACAAACGATGTTGAAAACAGATATTCCTCAATTCGATAGCATTCAAATTGGCGTTATTTCAGTAGCAGCACAAAAAGTAAGTGGAGATTATTTCAATTTAATTGATCATAGAGATGGGACGATGAGCTTTGCAGTAGCTGACGTTATTGGTAAAGGGATTCCTGCCGCTTTAGCCATGAGTATGATTAAATTCGGAATGGATTCTTACGGACACTCGCAATTACCAAGCGATGGGCTTAAAAGATTAAACCGAGTAGTAGAAAAGAACGTTAACCAAAATATGTTCGTTACTATGTTTTATGGTTTATATGAAGAAATGAATCATCTATTATATTGTAGTTCGGCTGGGCATGAACCTGGTTATGTGTATCGTGCAGAAACTGAAACATTTGAAGAAATAGATGTAAGAGGACGCGTTTTAGGTGTAAGTCAACATACTCGTTATAGCCAACAAGAGATTCAAATATGTCTAGATGATCTTGTCATTATATTTACAGATGGCGTAACGGAAGCACGTAATTCTGACGGAGAATTTATTACGAAAGAAACATTACTTAATTTAATACGTAAATATAAACATATGCATCCACAAGATATTGTACAAATCTTATATGAAGCTATACTAAAAGTGCAAAATCCTAATAAACGTGATGATATGACAATATTAATTATTAAACGCGTAAATTAGATATTAAATTTTTTGGTTATATTATAATAGTAATGGGTATATTATGTAGAGTATACATATTTGTAAAGATAAAGAGTAGGAGTGTCAAACTATGAACCTTAATATAGAGTCGATAACACATGATGAATATTATGAAGTTATCGTAGCAGGAGAATTAGACGTTTACACAGTGCCAGAACTTGAAGAGGTGCTTGTTCCAATGCGTCAAGAAGGTACACATGATATTCATGTTAATTTAACAAATGTAAGTTATATGGATTCAACAGGTTTAGGTTTATTTGTAGGAACATTAAAAGCGTTAAATCAAAATGGTAAGGAATTATATATCTTTGGAGCATCAGATAGAATTAGTAGATTATTTGATATCACTGGCTTAAAAGACTTAATGCACGTTAATGAAGGAACGGAGGTAGATTAACTTGCCTAAAAATGATTATATTGAAATGAAACTACCTGCCTCTGCAGAATATGTCAGTTTGATTCGTTTAACATTATCAGGTGTATTTTCAAGAGCCGGAGCTTCATATGATGATATTGAAGATTCTAAAATTGCTGTAAGTGAAGCGGTTACAAATGCAGTTAAACATGCATACAAAAATGATGAAACAAATGGTATGATTAATATATGTTTTGAAATATTTGATGATAAAATTAAAATCATCATTTCCGATCAAGGTGAAAGTTTTGATTACGAAACTACTAAGTCTCAATTAGGGCCTTATACCGAAAATGAAAATATAGACTTTTTACGTGAAGGCGGTTTAGGATTATTTTTAATCGAATCGTTGATGGACGAAGTAAAAGTTTTCAAAGAATCTGGTGTAACAATCAGCATGATTAAGTATATAAAAAAAGAGCAGGTGCCAAATAATGACGAAAGAGTCGAAATCAGTTAATGATGTATCACCTGAACAAATTAACCAATGGATTAAAGAACACCAAGAAAACGCTAATACAAACGCTCAAGATAGACTTGTAGCACATTATCGCAAGTTAATTGAATCTTTAGCTTATAAATATTCAAAAGGACAATCACATCACGAAGATTTAGTTCAAGTTGGTATGGTTGGTTTAATAGGTGCTATTAACAGGTTTGATTTATCTTTTGATCGCAAATTTGAAGCATTCTTAGTACCAACCGTTATTGGTGAGATTAAAAGATATTTAAGAGATAAAACTTGGAGCGTCCATGTTCCACGAAGAATTAAAGAAATTGGGCCGAGAATTAAAAAAGTGAGTGATGAACTAACAAACGAACTTGAACGTTCTCCCTCAATTGCTGAGATTGCTCAGCGTTTAGAAGTTTCTGACGAAGAAGTTCTAGAAGCTATGGAAATGGGCCAAAGTTATAATGCTCTAAGTGTAGATCATTCAATAGAAGCAGATAAAGATGGTTCGACTGTAACGCTATTAGACATCATGGGGCAACAAGATGATAATTACGATTTAACAGAAAAACGTATGATTCTTGAACGCATATTACCGATTTTATCTGATAGGGAACGAGAAATTATTCAATGTACATTCATTGAAGGATTAAGTCAAAAAGAAACTGGCGAGCGTATTGGCCTTAGCCAAATGCACGTTTCAAGGTTACAGCGAACAGCAATTAAAAAATTACAACAAGCTGCCAAACAATAATTCAATATTAATAATATAGAAGACTATCAGGTATCTATCTTGATAGTCTTTTAATTATAAGTAAAGTAAGAAAACAATTGTGAAAAACTGTTTAAATAAAATGATTGTTTATTATATGCTAAAATTGAAAATGAAATTTTGAAAAAGTGTGGTTATATAATGGATAAAAACTTAATTGATGAAATAGTTGCAAAATATCAATTTTCAGAAAAACAAGTTAAAGCTGTATTACAACTCTTAGAAGAAAATAATACAGTTCCTTTTATTGCTAGATACAGAAAAGAAGCTACTGGAGGACTAGATGAAGTCCAAATTAAACAAATTTCTGAGGAATATCAATATGTAGCGAATTTACAAAAGAGAAAAGAAGAAGTTATACATAATATTGAGCAACAAGGTTTATTAACTGATGAACTTAAACAAGATATCTTAAAGCAAACTAAGTTGCAAAGGGTAGAAGATTTATATAGACCTTATAAACAGAAAAAGAAAACGAGAGCAACAGAAGCAAAACGTAAAGGACTTGAACCTTTTGCTAAATGGATTATCGAAGGAAAAGGTTCTGATATTGGTCAACAAGCAACGCAATATTTAAACGAAGAAGTAGAAACAAGTCAAGATGCAATAGCAGGTGCGCAAGATATTATCGCCGAGCATATTTCTGATAATCCTAAATATCGTAACCGAATCTTAAAAGATGTCTATCATCAAGGTCAAATTACTACTTCTAAAAAGAAAAAAGCGGAAGATGAAAAAGAAACATATGCGATGTATTATGATTACTCTGAACCTATTAAGCGCGTAGCTAATCACAGAGTTTTAGCTATGAACCGTGGTGAAAAAGAGAAAGTATTAACCGTAAAAATTGAATTTGATACGTCACATATTGAAACGTTTATTGAGAAAAATGAAGTTAAATCTACAAATCCTCAATTACAATATATAAAAGAAGCAATTCAAGATAGTTTGAAGCGTTTAATTATGCCTTCAATAGAACGTGAAATTCGAGGAGATCTAACTGTAAAAGCTGAAAATCATGCAATCGAAGTATTCAGTGAAAATCTAAAAAATTTATTACTACAACCTCCTATGAAAGGAAAACAAATTCTAGGTGTCGATCCAGCTTTCAGAACAGGATGTAAACTCGCAGTTATCAATCCATTTGGAACATTTGTAGCGAAAAGCGTTATCTATCCACATCCTCCAAAAGCGAAAGTTCAAGAAGCTGAAAAAGAATTAACACGTATCATTAAAGAGAACGGAGTAGAATTAATTGCAATTGGTAACGGAACAGCAAGCCGTGAAACAGAACAATTTGTAGCAAATGTCATTAAAAAATATAATTTAAAAGCACAGTTTATTATAGTTAATGAAGCGGGTGCTTCAGTTTATTCTGCTTCTGAAGTGGCTAGATCAGAGTTTCCTGATTTCCAAGTAGAAGAGAGAAGTGCTGTTTCAATCGGAAGACGTGTACAAGATCCATTAAGTGAATTAGTTAAAATTGATCCTAAATCTATTGGAGTAGGTCAATATCAACACGACGTGAATCAAAAAGAATTAGAAAATGCATTAACATTCGTTGTTGAAACAGCGGTTAACCAAGTTGGCGTAGATGTTAACACTGCTTCTAAATCATTACTTCAATACGTTTCTGGATTATCAGGTGCAATAGCTCAAAATATTATTGATTATCGTGAAGAAAATGGGGCTATAAAACATAATAAAGAAATTAGTAAAGTTAAACGATTAGGTGCTAAGACATTTGAACAAAGTATCGGATTCTTAAGAATAGTAAATGGGACAGAACCTTTAGATAATACATCAATTCACCCAGAAAGTTATGCGGCAACATATAACTTGTTAGAAAGTTTAAATTTATCTATATCTGACTTAGGCTCTGAAAAGTTAAAACAAGAACTATCAAACATCAATGTAGAAAATACTGCTACTAAACTAGAATTAGGAATTCCAACATTAGAAGATATTATTAAATCATTAATGGCACCAAACCGTGACCCACGCGATGAATATGAGACACCAATATTAAAATCTGATGTGTTATCAATTGAAGATTTAACAGAAGGTATGAAACTAAGCGGTACGGTTAGAAACGTAGTAGACTTTGGTGCTTTTGTAGATATAGGCGTAAAACAAGATGGTTTAGTCCATGTTTCAAAATTATCAAAGAAATTTGTAAAAAATCCTATGGATATTGTAAGCGTAGGAGATATAGTTGACGTGTGGATTTTAAATATTGATAAAACTAAAGATAAAGTTGCGTTAACTATGATTAATCCTAATGAATAATAAAGATTTACAACGATTAGTTGAAACGATTTCTCTTGAAAAATTTAATAGGAGATTTAAACATAATGCCTATTTCAATAAAAGGTTAAGAACTACAGGTGGTAGATATTTGTTGTCGTCTCATAATATTGAAATAAATCCTAAACAATATGAAAGATATGGAAGAGAAGCACTTGTTGATATCATTAAACATGAATTATGTCATTACCATTTACATTTACTAGGTATAGGATATAAACATCGAGATGAGGACTTTAAAAGATTAAGCGAAAAAGTTGAAGCACCTCGTTATTGTAAGGCACTAGAAAGCTATGATCAAAGAGCAAATTATATTTATATATGTGTATCTTGTGGAAGTGAATATTTAAGAATTAAAAAAGTAGATATTAATAGAATGAGATGCGGTAAATGTGGTGGCAAGTTAAAACTGAAAAAATATCTTAAAAGATGAAAGGTATAAAATAGTTCTAGTAATATAAAGATAATAGTTGGAATATAATAGGAATGGCATTTAAAGCACTTTATCATTGGTAAATAACATTGATAAAGTGCTTTGAACTTTTATGGATTAGGTATTGACTTCAATAGAATAAGCATGTATTATATATATCGTTGCTTTAATAAAAGCGCTAAACATTAAAAGTTAGTAAATTTATTTAAAATAATGTTAAAAAAGTATTGACTTTTGATTACAAAAGAATTACAATAATTATTGTTCTCGATAATTAATAAATATTAATTATGCGTTTTGCCAGCGGTCGTGGCGGAATGGCAGACGCGCTAGGTTGAGGGCCTAGTGGGAGAAATCCCGTGGAGGTTCAAGTCCTCTCGGCCGCACCAAATAATAAATTAAATATGCGGGTGTAGTTTAATGGCAAAACCTCAGCCTTCCAAGCTGATGTTGTGGGTTCGATTCCCATCACCCGCTCCATTAATAAAATGAACATTGAAAACTGAATGACAATATGTCAACGTTAATTCCAATAAATGTAACTGTAAGTTACAAACACTATTTAGTTTTATGAGCTAATCAAACATCATAAATTTTTATGGAGAGTTTGATCCTGGCTCAGGATGAACGCTG
>NZ_PPRD01000083.1 GCF_002902575.1 Staphylococcus croceilyticus
TAATATTATAGAGATATTTGCGCTCTTTTTATACAAAAAATGCGGTTAATGAAACAATCAATTTGTTTCATCAACCGCATTTCTCATAAAACCCAGAAATTTGACTATTAGATAGTGCTTCATAAAATGTTAATCATGATTTACTTTGACAATTCTTGTATATTTAAGAAATTGTGTTGAATATTTAAGTTTAATATCTTCAAGACGTTCATAAGTGACACCAATTATATGCCAATTTGGATTGAAGTGATAAAATGAATCTTTATTACGAGACCATTTCACCATATTTCCATCTTTATTATATCTAGGTAATGTAACTTCATACCCTTCTAAGACATTAATATACGTCTGGAAGACATCTGGATCAATTCTATTGAAATTATCGATTACTAAATAACTTTTATCATTTTTAGGCATCAACTGCGTGATAAAACCTTCACGATAATATAAAGCTCCTGATTCATTAGGTAAATATTTCCCGTATAACATATCTTCAGTAAAATCAGGATGTCCACTTGTAATTACAGGATTAGCATTTGTTTTTTGTAGTAAATTATTAGCTGCTTTTAGTCCTTCTTCACGTTTATCTACAACTAAAAGAATAAATGGTTTAATCGTTTCTTCATTCGTATTTGCAGCAAATTCAGTTTTACGTATTGTTTCAAATGGTGATTTAATACCATCATTTTCACTCATTTCCAATATTGCGTCATATTGAGTTTGACTTAAACTGGCAATAGCTTGTTTAGCATTTTCTTGTAAGAAATATAGATTCTTTAATTTAGGATGCTTGTTTAACGCACCTAAAGTGACAGGAGTAATATTCTTTTCATAATAAATTTCAATAGCTGTACTATTTGTACGACCGGCAATTGGAGGTTTCTCATGAATATGACGAGAAACTTCTCCTATCCCAACTACAGATTGTTCTTTATTTTTATTATAAAAAATAAGATTATCTCCAACTTCTAACTGATTATAAAAATGATAACCATTACGTTTGATACCATTATATGTATGTGTATAGATAGTATAATATTCGTCAGGTTCAAATGTTTCAGTTTCAGATAAGAAGAAGTAACGAGAAAGTTTTTCTTGTCCCTTACCTAAAGCGATGATTAAATCATATTCATCTTTTGTTAATTGGTTGATTAGCGTTTCACGCATATTGTTCATACGAAACTCTAAGGCTTCACTACGTTTTAAGTAGTCTGTAGTTAATGGTTTTAATTCTTCATTAAACTCAAATTCTACTCTTATTTTACTTTGTGCTCCTGTTTGAACACTAATAATTTCTCCAATTCCTAACAATCCAGTATCTGTTTGGACTTGGTAAAAAATCACTTGATCTCCTGGTTTCGCTTTTTTGAATGCACGAAAACCTTGAGTTGGATTAAATTGTGCCCCTGATTCAAATAAAGTGGTTTGCCCTACTAAAGGCTCATTATGATTCCATCTCGTATAACCACAATTAAGCCAAAAGTAATTTACTTCTTCTGTCATCGAGAATCTCCTTTAATTTTAATTTAGTTAAATAATTAAGTAGTTGTATATTAAAAATTAGACTTTTGTTAAAGTTGCTTTATTTTTGAAAAAATTAAATATTAATATATTGATAGTTGGATAGTAGTCTTTTTATTACATTATTCTATCATATTTTAGTTGTTTAATAATCTGTTTATCAACAAGTTTTAATCATTTTCAATGAATGAAAGTTATTCCTTTGAAGTCTATCTTGTTGTAACTATTTTATATCAAAAAAATAGAACAAGAATCTATAATTTTATAGCTATGACGCAAATTATAAATTCTTGTTCTCATAATTATTGCACAACTAATAAACTACCTAAAAGTGGCATAATATTAATCATAATGCCACCTAATTTTAACATTGCGCTTAAATTTTTATCTTTAATTGTTAAAATAGCACTAATTATTCCTACAATTGATACTAATCTAGGAATGGCAAGAGAAGGATAATGAGGTATATTGAAGAATATACCTACACCTGATATTACGCCACAAATTAAAGATATGTATAGAAATTGTTTCATAAAAACACTCCTAGACTAATTTCACTATTAAAATAGTATGCACTATATATAACTGATAATTAAAGTAAAATTACCTTCAAACACACTATCTAAATCTTCAGAAGTTAAAATAAAATTGGAACCTTTTTCTAACTTAAAGATTTCTCCATCTGTAATTATACTTCCTTCGCCTTCTAATACTGATACTAAACAAAATTCTCTAGGCTTCATATAGTTTAACGTCCCACTAACTTCCCATTTCACCATTGTAAAGAAATCATTTGAAACGATATGACTACATTTATGATTCTCAATTATTTCATTTTCTGGAATCACACTAGGTATTTCTGGTAAAAACTGTGAGACATCCAATGCTTTTTGAATTTCAAGTTGGGTTTCATCATTACGCTTTCTATTATAATCATATACACGATAAGAAATGTCAGAAGATTGCATTGTCTCATAAGCTGTAATTCCTGCTCCAATAGAATGAATCGTTCCAGCTGGAATGAAATAAAATTCACCAGGTTTCACTTTAACTTTTCTTAAATTGTCTAATAACGTATCGCTTTCAATTGCATGTTGAAGTTCTTCTTTAGTTTCAAGTGTTGTTCCAAGTATAATTTCTGCATCTTCCTCAGCATCAATAATATACCAACATTCTGATTTACCATATTGTCCATTTTCAAATTCATATGCATAAGCATCATCAGGATGCACATGAATAGATAACGGCGCTTTCGCATCTACAATCTTACATAGAAGTGGAAAGTCTTTACTTGGAAATTCCCCAAACAATTCTCTATGATCATTCCACACTTGGTCTAATGTTTGACCAGCATAAGGCCCATTAAGAATAATATTACGTCCATTCGGATGTGCTGAAATCCCCCAACACTCTCCTGTATATTCGCTCGGTATTTCGTAGTTGAATTGACGTAATTGGTTACCGCCCCAAACTTTTTCATGAAAAATAGGCTTTAAAAATAATGGCATCATTACACCCCCTAAAAACCTACTTATTACGTGGCTTAGTTATTTATAAAATCGTATCCAGAATTTAATATGTATAGCAAATATTTCTATGAATATGAGAGAAATATTTAATTCAAACTATTGAATAAAAAATGTAATTTAAAAAATCACTTATGTATTTATTATATCAATTTTGAAGTACTTTTAATAGAAATTCTTTAAACAATAAAAATAAGGGGGAAGTAGAACAGAAATTAAAATAAATTTCATCGTATCCCCAGCTTGCTTAGTTTGTAGACTTTCTTTTCGAAAGTCTCTGTGCTGGGGCCCCGTTCCCCAGCTTGCTTAGTTTGTAGACTTTCTTTTCGAAAGTCTCTGTGCTGGGGGGGCGGCTACCAGTCAGTTACTGCCAATATATTAATGAAGGCTGAGACATTTAATTAGTGTCCCAGCCCCTTAACTCTATAAAATGCTTACTTAAAATAACGATTTATTGGAAACGAGATAATGCATCTTGGATAGATTGATTACCAGTAATAATTTGGAATTCTTGATTTTGATATTTACCTTCAGAAGTTACCACTTCTTTTAATACTGTTGCTACATCTTCACGTGGAATGACGCCTCTACCGTCAAAGTATAAGTCCGCTTCGATTTGGCCAGTTCCTTCTTCGTCTTTTAAACCACCTGGATGTACAATTGTATAAGTCACACCAGATTCTCTTAAGTGATTGTCTGCATAGTGTTTAGCGATAGTGTATGGTTTTAAATCGCCACTAGGATCAAAGGCTTCACGTCTTGAGTCGTAAGTAGATACCATGACAAAATGTTTAATATTTGCTTTTTTACTAGCTTCAATCGCTTTAACAGCACCATCTAAATCAACGATGATTGTCTTATCAGCGCCAGTGCTACCACCAGACCCCACTGAAAAGATAACTTTATCAAATTCATTAAATTTTTCTGTTAATTCATCAATGCTATCTTTTTCAACATCTACTAAAGTAGCTTCAATATTTTGTTCTTTTAATGATGATACTTGTTCTTCTTTACGCACACCAGCTGTAAATGTAACATTATCATCTTTCAATTGTTGAACTAATTTAGAACCTACGCCACCATTTGCGCCAATAACTAAAATACTCATAAAAACTCGTCCTCCTAAATGGAATGTTTATATTTAATGCATACCACTCTATGTGATTAACAAAACTTTAATATCTAATTTGACATATTAGTAAGGAGATAATATATTAATATATGAAAATACATTCATATATTAATATGTAAGGCGTGATATTATGACTGCTCATTTTTCAGAGTATGTAACAGAAAATAAAGATAATGAAGTGACATTAACTAGAGTAACTGAAATATTTAAAGCGTTGAGTGATTATAATAGATTAATGATTATGGAACTACTACAAGAAGGCGAAGCAAGCGTGGGACACATTACGCATACTTTAAATTTATCACAATCAAATGTGTCACATCAGTTAAAGATTTTAAAACAAGCGCATCTTGTTAAGTCTTCTAGACAAGGTCAGTCTATGATTTACTCAATTGATGATCAACATGTTTCTACTTTATTAAAACAAGCAATCCATCATGCTCAACATCCAAGAGGTGAACATTAATATGGCAAACCATTCTCATTCTCATGCACATGCGCATAGCCACGTGCATACAAACAATAAAAAAATCTTAGCGATTTCATTCATTATTATTGGTCTCTTTATGGTAATCGAAATTATAGGCGGTTTTATTGCTAATAGTCTAGCCCTACTCTCTGATGGGCTACATATGTTTAGCGATACTGTGTCGCTCGGAGTGGCTTTAGTGGCTTTCATTTACGCAGAGAAAAATGCTACTACTACTAAAACATTTGGTTATAAACGGTTCGAAGTTCTAGCTGCTCTATTTAATGGAATAACTTTATTCGTTATTAGTATCATTATTATTGTTGAAGCGATCAAAAGATTTTTCGCACCACCTGAAGTACAGTCTACTGAAATGTTTATTATTAGTGTAGTCGGATTAATTGTAAATATTATAGTAGCTATTATCATGTTCAGAGGTGGCGATACGTCACATAATTTAAATATGCGAGGCGCGTTTATACATGTATTAGGTGACTTACTAGGTTCAGTTGGTGCTATTGTTGCCGCTATTCTTATTTGGGCTTTTAATTTTACTATCGCTGATCCTATTGCAAGTATCCTTGTATCTCTATTAATTTTAAAAAGTGCATATGGCATTACCCTTTCATCTTTAAATATTTTAATGGAAGGTACACCAAGTGATGTAGATTTAGAGAAAGTTATCTCAGCTATTACATCACACAACGATATTCAAAATGTTCACGACTATCATGTTTGGACAATTTCAAATGATATGAATGCATTAAGTTGTCATGCTGTAGTTAGCGAATCTCTCACTGTTGAAAAATGCGAACAAATACTTGAAGAGATAGAACACGATTTGAGTCATTTAAATATTCAACATATGACCATTCAACTTGAAACACCTAAACATAAACATGATGATTCTATACTATGTTCAGGTTTACACCAGGAACATGACCCCCATCATTCTCACGACCATTAGTTAATAAATTAATAGCCGAGTGGCGATACACGTCGTATTGTCACTCGGCTTAATTTATACTTATAAAAATTGATCAAAAATAAGTTGTTGTGCTGGTACTTTCTTTTCCTTAAATCCTTGTAGGAATTCTTCATTATCATACGCTAATTTTACTCTTTCTATTGAGCATCTATTTTCCGTAATTGTTACAATGCCATAAACTGTATTAGCGCCATTGTTAAGACCTACTGAGCCAGGGTTAAAATAAATTGTTTCATTGTCATCATATAAATGTAATTGATGATTATGACCAAATGCTATAAAATCTGCTTCTTTATCTTTAAATAGCGCTTTGATGCTTTCTTTTTCATTATTTACTATAGGACTGAAAGGTTGTTCATCAATTCTTGTTTCAAATTTATCATTTTCAATTTCATAATGAATAAAGAGGAATTTTTTCCCACAAATAGTAGTTTCAATTCGTCTAGGAAGTAAATTTAATTGGTCAAAGTAGTCTTCATCCATATGACTTTCAATCCACTGATGATGTTCATAAAATTTATCTCTCAAATCCTCAGGGTAAGGTGTGTTATTTACTAGCGACATTACCGCTTCATCATGATTTCCAGCAATAATTTCCATATCGTCACGATCAAATATGGTATCTAAAACTTTGTTAGTTTCATGACCAATGCCAATGTTGTCACCGAGGTTATAAATTTTATCAATATCGCCTCTATTGTCAATATCATCTAAAACAGTTTGTAGCGCATCAAAGTTGCCATGTACATCAGTAATAATCGCAAATTTCATAGTTTATTCTCCCTTCAAATTTAATCATTAGAACATTTTAACACTTAATATTTAAATTTGTTAGATATTAATTTAAAAAACTCGTAAATTTTGATATTGTGTTTATATTACAGTAAAGGAGTGCTTATATTGTTTAACTATCATAGTTTGGCATTAAAAAATGCTAAATCGCAAATTTTAAAAACTATTCTATTTAGTATAGTTAGTTTTCTAATTGTATTTGCGATTTTTGTTGTTGCTAGAACGTTCTTTATTCAATCATTTATGCAAATGCAATTAGCAGCACAATTTCAACAATCAACTGGTTCATCATTATTTGTAATGATTCTAACACTTGTTTTAGGATTGCTTTTCTTTATATTAGCAGGTTATCAATTACTTGCTGGTGCTTTTAATGTAATGGCAAAAGCAATAAAACGAGAAAACATTAGTTTTTCAGATTTGTTTTTTGCCTTTAAAAAAGGAAAATATATCAAAAGTATTATTTTAGCTTTACTTTCAATTGTGTTATATATCATTATGTATTTAATCACAATGGGCTTAAACTTCTTATTTAATAAAGCTTTAAACCCATTACTTACTTCATTGCAACAATCAGTAAGTACTTCTGATCATGCAATTGGTATTTTATTAACTGTACAAATTATATTTATTATAATTATGGGAATAATCTTATCATTAGTTTATTGGTTCTTCTTTATTTGGATGATTAATTCTACACTATCATTATCACAAAATAACGGATTAAGTGCGATAAACCACTTTAAAGAAGGCTTTAAAGGCATTAAAAATGGTAATAAAACTTGGTTAAAATTCTTTATAGCAATTATTTTAATCAATTTAGTCATTATCATTATTTCTCAGCCATTAGCTACTTTAATCTCAATATCAACAGCTAATATGTCACAAAAAGCTGCACAAGTGATTATGGTTATTGCTGAAGTTATTATTTTAGTGTTACGTTTTGTGCTTTATTTCATAATTCTCATGGGTATTGTTCAATATTTCTTAAAACGAGGAGAAAAACTAGACAAACCCCGTAAAAAGAAAAAATTAGATAAAGCTGAGAAAAAACAAAAAACACCTAATAATGCTTCATTAAATAATGAAGCAAAAGAATCTACAAGTGTTAATGATAAAATTAAAAATCAATCTGAAGTAGTCACAGACAAGGTTAACCAACAATCAGATAAAAAATAACATATATATTTATTAATAATCATCGGCTCATTTTCCGCCGATGATTTTTTATTACTCTATTTCAAGAATTTTTCTTCTAAATATAATGCTGCCCCATCTTCTTCATTTGTTAATGACGTCACATCATCTGTTAATTCTTTAATTTCTGGACGTGCATTTCTCATGGCAACACAATATCCACCAAAATCAAACATAGCTCTGTCATTATCGCTATCACCAATAACAAGTGTTTCCTCTTGTTTAATATTAAAATGTTCAATCATCTCTTTAATACCTGTACCTTTATCAATGTTATAGGCCATCGTCTCAGCATTAAATCTTGATGAATTAGACACACTAATATTTAATAATACTTTATTTTGAATTAATTCATCTCTAAAGTTTGTAATTTTATTTAAGTTATCACTGAATAAGTAAATTTTAGCAAATTGATCTTCTACAATTTCTTCTTGCCAGTCAATCTTTCCTGCCATAGCATCTCGACGTGATTTCCATTCACTTTCACTTACATTATTAGGAGGTGTATCTCCTTTAATCATTTCATCCATCCATTGTTTATCTTCTTTTAAAGCAATACGCATTTTATCAAATGGAAATACTTCATAATAAATATGTTGCTGTTGAGCTAAGCTCACAATTTTTTTAACACTATCTGTTAATAAACTATGTTGGAATAAGTTTTTATCATCTATTTCCCCACTAGTGCCATTTGAACTAATAATACCGTCTACTTTAAACCCTTGAGGTACTAAGTTTTCAATTTCAGAATATGAACGGCCTGTAGC
>NZ_PPRD01000084.1 GCF_002902575.1 Staphylococcus croceilyticus
CTTTTTGAGCTTGATAACTATTTTTCATAGCACGCCTCCAATTACAAACTGGACATAATTTTGATTTACAAAACCATGTCTTATGTAACTTCAAATAACCTTCATCAGTTGGCTTGAATTCTAAGACGTTACCACATTGTTTTACGTTAAAAGCCTTTTTAATTTTTAAGATTTCCAGTATATCTGCATAACTTACATTATCAATTTTCTTTTCTCTCCATGGGCGTTGTTTCCCACTTTTCATCATATCTTTTAGTGTTTTATTATCTTGATTTTCGTCTATATATTTTGTATGATTGTCTTGCATATAAAAAGACCTCCAGTATTTGATTTTAGCTCGACACTTTAATCTTATTACTGGAGTTTTTTTATGTCAAATTTTATTTTATACACTAAAAACCATTAAAAACACTGTCAAATCAACGTTAAAACGATATTTTGAAAAAGAACGTTATTTCTATATAGTATCAAGACAAGAAGAAACTCGTTTTCAACTCGTTTCAAAAACCTTTCAAAAACCATCAATCCACAAAAATACCACGCGAATGACACTCAAAATACAAGACTACAATTAAAAAATACTTAGAATAAAATTAAATAAAATACGAAAATTAAAAGGAGTTAAAAATGCCTTATATTTATTTAATAATAGCCATAAGTACTGAAGTTATTGGAAGTGCATTTCTTAAATCTTCAGAAGGCTTTTCAAAATTTATACCATCCTTAGGAACAATAATTTCATTTGGAATTTGTTTCTATTTTTTAAGTAAAACAATGCAACACCTACCACTAAATATAACTTATGCAACTTGGGCGGGACTAGGTTTAGTCTTAACAACCGTAGTCTCAATAATTATTTTCAAAGAACAAATAAATCTAATAACTATAGTATCTATAGTTTTAATCATAGTCGGCGTAGTTTCGTTAAACATTTTCGGAACATCGCATTAATTGCTTTATTCCAATTGCTTTATTGACGTTGAGCCTCGGAACCCTTAACAATCCCAAAACTTGTCGAATGGTCGGCTTAATAGCTCACGCTATGCCGACATTCGTCTGCAAGTTTAGTTAAGGGTTCTTCTCAACATCAATAAATTTTCTCGGCATAAATGCGTGTTCTATTTTTTATTTTTT
>NZ_PPRD01000085.1 GCF_002902575.1 Staphylococcus croceilyticus
ACTTACAGAGTTGTAATTTTGGGCCTTTCGCCTTACAATACCTCGAAATATATGTTTTTATATAATTGAGGTGAATAGATATGGAAGACTTAAGAAAAAGTTATTATCATAAACAAAGTGAATATTACGGCAATAAAAATGAAAATATAGCGTCATCAATTAGTTATTTGAGCGTATTTTTTGCTCCTATTATATTACCAATTATTATGTGGATTGTAGCTTCACCACCTGTTTCAACACATGCTCGAAAAGCACTATTTAATCATATTATGACATGGGTTTGTTTCGCATTAGTACCTTTCGCTTTAATGTTCTTTGCTGGAGGAATGAACAGTGCTACAACAAATGCAGATAGCTGGTTAGTATTTGGCAGTTGGGTTATAGCAATTATTCTAGTTGTAGCTGGAATCTATTTATTTATAGTGAATATCGTTAGAGGAATTAAATTATTATTAGTTTAATATTAAATAACAAAAAGCTATTACACTCAGAACTTAGAAAACTGAGGTAATAGCTTTTTCATTTGCATAAAAGAAATGTTGTTGCAGTAATAGTAACAGATAATTAGAAAATACAGTTATTGTTTTTTAGTAATGACGCTTTTAAGACTAAGAGAACTTACACCTAAGATAAGTGCTAATAATCCGACATATAGAGGGGTATTAGTGTCAGATTCACCAGACTTAGGCAAAGTTGATTGCGCTGTTGCGCCATTTACTTGTTGAGAATGTGATGTTTGTTTACTAAGAGTTGTTGATTGATTAGGTTGAATCGTAGTTGTTGAGTTCGAAACATTATTAGTATTTGATGTAGTTTGTTGTGCTTTTGTGTTTGTTGTAGATTCTTGTTGTTTTTGTTGAGGCATAGATGTTTGATGATTTGATTCTTTAACTAAACCTTGTTTTTCGGCATAACCATTAAAACCCATATCATTGTCTTCGGCATTTGATTTAGAAGGATCTTGTTGTTGATTTGATTGTTTAACTAAACCTTGTTGTTCAGGATAACCATTGAAGCCCATATCATTTTCCTCTGCGTTAGATTTGGAAGGATCTTGGGGTGTTGTCTTAGGTGAATTATTTTCAGGAAAATGATTACTAGAAGTGATAGGGTTACCGTTAGCATCGTGGTTAAACCCAGGGTCTACGTTGTTGTCGTTCTTAGAAGTAATAGGATTACCATCAGCATCGTGGTTAAACCCAGGGTCTACGTTGTTGTTGTTCTTAGAAGTAATAGGATTACCATCTGAATCATGGTTGAATTCCGCATCAGTAGTATTTTCTTCTGAATTTTCAGAGGTGTTATTACCTACATCATGATTAAACCCAGGATCTACGTTGTTATTTGCGTCAACATCATGATTAAACCCAGAATCTACGTTGTTATTATTCTGAACAGTAATCGGGTTACCATTCGCATCAGGATTAAATTGACTATCTGTATCGTTTGTTGCTGCAAATGCATGACCATGTGACAATAGTACAAGTGAAGAAGTTACAAGCGTTGTTCCAAAAGCATATTTAAAACCTCTTTTAATCAAAAAACTCACTCCTTAGTAATTATCATTCTTCATACATAAAGTTGATAATTTTAAAATTGTAAATATCATACTTATGTATATTTATAAACTAACATATTAAATTAAATACAACCTTAATATTATCTATCAACTAAATGACACTTTTGTCATATCTCAAAAAATACTCAGTTTATGTTAATCTTTATTTATTATTTGTGAAATTTAAAGGAGTGAAGTGATGAAGTTTCGTAATTTCACTGAAGAGGATCTGCCAACACTGATTGAATTAGAGAATAAAGGTTTTACGCCTGAAGAAGCGGCTACTCCAGAAGCAATAGAACAGCGTATTGAAATAATACCAGATACATTTATTATTGCTGAACAAGATGGAGAAATTGCGGGTTACATCAATGGACCTGTCATCCCCAACAATATATTACCGACGACTTATTTGAAACGATTAGACCTAATCCTGATATCGGCGGATATTTAAGTGTATTAGGATTAGTTGTTTCTGAAAAGTATCAAGGCCAAGGTCTAGGTGGACAACTTTTAAATCAATTTGAAAATTTAGCGAAACAACATAGTAGATTAGGCGTGACTTTAACTTGTAGAGAAGAACTTGTGCCTTTTTATGAAAAATATGGATATACAAATGAAGGGTTATCAGATTCTCAACATGCTGGAATTAAATGGTACAATTTGGTGAAAGAATTATAATATTTAGGTGATAAAATGAATATACTTGTAGTTATTGTAGTTTGGGTAATTTTAAGTGTTTTCTTTATCTTTTTAGGAATCAATTCAATTTTTAATGGTCTATCAGTCCCGTGGTCTAATATCATTTTCTTTTTTATACTTTGGTTAGTATTATCCTGTTTAATCATAGTGTTTTTTTATTTACGTCATAAATCAAAAAAAGAAACTCGAAAGTTGTTAGCAACCATGGAAGAGAACCCCACACATTCTTATGATGAAGGAGAATATTTTTATCAAACTCCTTTAATTATTTTTGATAATCTTAGAAAACCTATTTTGGGGAACAAACAAATGTCATATAAGCCTTTTTTTAATAATACGTTACAAAAATTAGTTAGCTTATTAGACTTTTTTGCTTTATTTGGTATTAAGTTAACTTCAGAAGATTATAATCTAGTAATTAAACGTATTAAATGGTGGCATCTACGTCCGCATCATAAGGTTTATTTAAATGAACAAGAAGTAGGTATACTTTTTCAGAAGAAACTATTCTCCAAAAAAGGTTTCCAAAAAATGCCTTATCAATTCATAGACAATCAAAAGTATTCTTACGTTTTCGAAAATCCTTTTTTCTCTCAAGAGACAGTAATCAAAAATGATGATAATCAAATTTTATTAAAAGGTAAACGCAGCTTTTTTGATATAGGGAAAAATGATAAAACCAACCAACTTGGCGAAACGCACAATTTGAAAGTGTCAGCAAATTATAGCGATTATCCAGAAGAATTATGGATTGCGTTATATATTCAAGTCATGGTTACTCAACAAACTATGAACTAATCAAACAACCTCTTTAGTCGATAATGACTAAAGAGGTTTAAGTTTATTCAAGATTTGAAACATCTACCTTTGAAACTTTACCATTTTCATCTAATAGGGGCGTAATACCGCCACCTGTACTTATCCAACTTGCTAAATATTGGATACCTGTTTCTTTGTCGGTTAAAATATAGCATCTAATATTATTTTCAGAACCAGCTTTTTCAACTATAAATCGATTATCTTCGGATTTTCCAAACATAATAATTCTTCCTCATGCCTTTATTTATAAGTACTATATCTTTAACAACCTCTTGCTAAACATCTAAGTTGACTCCTATACATGAAATTAAAATTTAAATGTTTAAAAATAAGCAATTTAAATAGGAAGGAAAAATTTAGAATAAAAGTTTTTTTGTAGGAAAATTTGTTTTGAATATTAGAAAAATCCTATGTTTAGACATAATTTTATGTGAAAGACAAATAAAGAGGGAGTTTAACTAAAAATAGTAGTTGCTAATTGTGGCGTGACAAATTTGTTATATTACAAATATTTTAGTATTAATATTCATAATCATGAATGGATAATGTGATAGTTGGAAGTATATGGAGATAAAATTTTACAATCGTTTGTTAATTTGTTGTTTTTAATACTTTAAAAATAAGCTTTAAACTTACAAATTGAACGTTATGTAAATTAAAAATTAATAATTGTTATTTTATGTTAATGTATAAAAAATAGTATAGTCACATCATTAAATGTTTCGATTTTTTAATAAATGGTTGAAAACAGTTTGTTAAATATGTTGCTATTTACATATAAATGATAATATAATAATGAAAATTATATCAAATTGTAGAAAATTAATTGGGATTTAATTAAGTAATAAATATTTGGAGATGAGATTATTA
>NZ_PPRD01000086.1:0-5270 GCF_002902575.1 Staphylococcus croceilyticus
ATTTTTTACTGCTTTTTTAGCATAACTTAAGGCTTTTTCATTATCATTTAACGCTCTATTTGCAATAGCTAATTCATAATTTAATAAACCAGAATTAGGATATTTTTTTAAGCCTCTTTCCCAGTCAGCCATTCCTTCAGCTCTTGAGCTAGTAGTCGCTGTAATTAAGCCTTTTAAATAATAAGTTTCGGCATCATCATAGCCTTTGTTAATAGTATGATCTACTAAATGACTTGCTTCTTTATAATCATATTTTAACATCGCATCTTGAATTAATTTATCATAGATGTTTTGCTCTTTAATTGCGAAAATTCTAATCTGTAGGGCTACAAAAATAACTAGGAGTAAAATTAAAAATATCCAAAACAAATTACGATTTACAGTAAAATAATAACCAACAAGAGTGATTAATATTCCGCCTACAAACCCTCCTAGGTGCGCCATTATATTTACATTGGACATGAATAAAGATAATACTACCATTATGAGTAATGCAATTAACATTTGCCCAATCACTTTTTTATCAAAAGTTTTACTGATAATCATCATGGCAAAAATAGCGCCTATGAGACCAAAGATGGCACCACTAGCCCCTACCGATATTGTATGAACATTAAAAGATAGTGAAATAAAGTTACCAAGTAATCCTGAAATCATGTAGATACCTAACATCTTTAATGGACCTACAATGGATTCTACAATTTTACCAAAAATAAATAACGACAACATATTCATCAATATATGTTCGAAATTAAAATGTAAGAACATCGAGGTAATAAGACGATACCATTCGCCATGAACTACATTGAAATGGACCAACCCACCGACATCTAGCAATTTAACGTCAGAAAAATGATTTAAATATAAAATCATAATGAGCCAAATTAACACATTAATGGCGATTAGAAGATAGGTCATAGGCGTGAATGTCATCATGTATTTATCAATTGGATTTTGTCTCAAAACACGTTTTTTATATTGAAACGCCGATGTTTTATTATTTCGAGAAATAAGCTTAGACAACATTAAATTTGGCATCAATCTTTCTAAATCTTTCATTTCATTGATTAAATGAAAATCCATCTTAAAAGGATGCGTCTCTTTAAACTCGCGCATATTTAAATCTTTATCGGTAAAATATATGAATTCAAATGCTTTAGGTTCGAAACTTAATTCCTCATTGATACTACTACTATTATCATAAATTTTAGATTTATCAAATCGAATTTCCTGTGTAGAGGTAACGTCTTTACGAAAAATAGCTATTTTTCTTTGATTTTTATTAGCAAGCCATACCTCATTTTCATTTTTTTCAATATTTATTAGATGATAGTCAAAATAACGAATCCAATAATATATTGATTTCCAAAATTGTTTCTCATTATCCATTAATTTCTCCACCATCAAGTTTTATAAATTATTAATTCATTTACAGGTTGATCGTGATTTTCAATTTCAAAATCCGTAATTTGAAAATCATAAATTAAACTAATCGTATTTGCGTTTGATTTGCTAAGAAATCGATCAAAGTAGCCTCCACCGTAGCCGATTCTAAAACCATCTTTACGAAAAGCTACACCTGGAACGATAATTAAGTCTAATTCATTTGTAATTTCAGTGTCACCCTCAACTGAATTAATACCTTTTTCATCTTCCACAATAGAATCTAAGTCGATAATTTCTTTAAAATTCATTTCACGCGTTTTGTAATTAGTATTAGGAACAAATACTTTTTTGTCATCATTTAATGCAGTTTGGATGATTTTATATGTATCTACTTCATGAGGCATTGAAAGTACCATAGCGATTCGATGAGCATTTTTGTACCACTCATGATTCAGTAAGTGTTCTTTCAACCAATTATCAGCATCTTCTTTGTTAGAAGAATCAAACGCCTTCATTTTTGTAAGAATATCTTTGCGGATAGTCTTTTTATTCATTCCCTTACACCACCTTTATATCTAAATATATTATAACGTTATTAAAAGATGATGTCATTTAGATGCAACGGAAAAAGGGATATTATCAAACATCTAACGTTAGATATAGAATACTTTAATATAAAAAAATAGGCTGAAAATAATTTCAGCCTTATCAATCGTTTTATTATTTTGTTTCACGGTGTAAAGTGTGTTTGTTATCACGTGAACAATATTTTTTCATTTCAATACGTTCTGGATTGTTTCTTTTATTTTTAGTTGAAATGTAGTTTCTGTCACCACATTCAGTACAAGCTAATGTTACGTTTACGCGCATGTTAATTCCTCCTTACCTTTTCTAAATATGACTTTATTATCATACCACTTAGAATAAAAATTGAAAAGTATTAATTTTAGTAACGCCTATCAATTCTAATAATGTGTAATTAAAGATTATTTTTCATTTTTAAAATAATAATTAATTACGTCACGGCCTAAGTCTCCACCGTTTAACCATGGTGGCGGAACTGGTTGGTTCGTATATACAATTGAAAAAGCTAATTTAGGGTTTTTAATTGGTGCATAACCTATATAAGTTGAGTTAACACGTGATTCACCATTTTGGAATACTTCGGCTGTTCCCGTTTTACCTGCAGATGGCACTTCTGTTTTATGGAAGCTAGCATAACCTGTACCGTCTACTTTATTAAAGGCCATCTCGAATCCTTTTTTCACTTCATCAATTTCATCTTGAGAATTATTGACTTTATTTAATACATTTCCTTTTATTTTCTCTTTTACTGGCCCCACATCATCACTATTTGTAGCGTTATGAACCGCTAATCCTATATGAGGTTGAATTCTGTAACCATTATTAGCAATTGTAGAGATATATTGTGACAATTGAAGCGGTGTGTAAGTGTCATATTGACCAATAGATAAATCAAGATAGTTACCAGGATTATTTGTTAATGGCTCAATTTGTCCAATCGTTTCATTAGGTAAATCAATACCTGTTTTAACACCTAATCCTACTTGATTTAATCCTTTTCTTAATTTTTGGCCTGCCTCTTTGATATCTGTTGGTAAATTCATACCGCTATAGTATGGGTCTCCTGCTAATTTTAAAGCAGTTTTAAACATATAAACGTTAGATGAATGCATTAACGCTTCTTCATCGTTAATTCTAACTTTACCGTTTTGGTTAAAGTAAGATCGTTTTGTTAAGCCACCGCGGAAATGTAATGGTTCATCAATCATTTCTTCGCCAACTTTAATTGCTTTATTTTGATAGCCAGTTAATAATGTACCACCTTTGACAGAAGAACCAACAGCAAATTGTCCTGTGAAGTTACCTAAATCGTAATCCGTTAATTTACCATCTTTACTGATTTGTCTTCCAGCCATTGCGAGGATATCGCCATTTTTAGGATTTTGAACTACTATTAGTGCATTATCCATGTTTGTAGCACCTTGACTGCGTAGCGTTTTAATTTCATTTTCTAGTAATGATTCAACCTTTTTCTGTAAATCAATATCAATAGTTAATTGTAAATCATCACCTCGTGACCCTTTGTTAATCACCTCTGAATTAATGACTTTACCAGATTTATCGGTAGTATATTTCATTTGTTTCTTTTTACCACGTAATATATCTTCATATTGATATTCTAGATATGATTTACCTACTCTATCATTTCTTGAGTAACCTTTAGCCAGATATTGTTCAGTTAATTCTTTAGGAATACCTTCTGCTGGGGTTGATACACTACCAAATATACTACGAAGTGTATCGCCATA
The DNA here is from genome assembly GCF_002902575.1 of Staphylococcus croceilyticus. GTDB lineage: Bacteria > Bacillota > Bacilli > Staphylococcales > Staphylococcaceae > Staphylococcus > Staphylococcus croceilyticus. Next base: position 3,720 of record NZ_PPRD01000086.1, read on the forward strand.
TGGATAACGGCGATCCCAATCCATTGAAGTGTTTACGCCAGGAAGTTTATCTAATTGTTGTGATACAGCTGCATATTCTTTTTCACTGACGTCTTCATTTTTAATGGTTTCTGGATCTAGCGTTGAACCTACTGACATTTCTCTATAAATCGCTAAGACTTGTAAATCCTTTTTACTTAGAGAATTTAACTGTTTATCGCAAATTTTAGAATAAAGTTGTTTGTCATATTGGTCTTGACTAATACTTCCATCATTAAGCATGGATTGCTCTTTTTTCATCATATGTTCTACTTGTTCTGGATGTTTCTGAATCCAAAAATCTTGTTTATCACGTTCAGTTATTTTATTCGTCTTCATTGTTATCAATTTAGAAAGCTTTTCAGCTGTATCTAACATATCTTGTTGACTCGTTTTTCTTGAACGTGTGTATGTAATTGCAAGTTTTGAAGCATTATCGACTAAGACTTTACCATTTCGATCAAGTATTCTACCTCTCGGCACTGATTCGTTTACAGTAATATTTTCATCGTTTTTAACTAATTGCTTGTAATGAGAGCCTTGAGCAATTTGTAAATACCCTAACCGCAATACAATAATTGCAAATATTAATACGATTGCACCGAAAATAAAATTGATACGCTTATTCATTGTATGTTTTATTTTCTCATCATTTGTTTTTTCTTTTAACCTTTTAAGCAAGATAACCTACCTCAATTATTAAACATGTTTACCTATAAATGATATATGAATTTTATATATATTACCATTATTATATCAAAAAAATAGTGGTCTCTATCAAAGAGACCACCGAAATAAACGTTTATTCATTAACTTATTTAGCAGCGTTATATAATTCGTCTACTTTTTCCCAGTTAACTACGTTCCAGAAAGCACTGATGTAATCTGGACGTTTATTTTGATATTTTAAGTAGTAAGCATGTTCCCAAACATCTAAACCAAGGATAGGTGTTTTACCTTCTGTTAATGGGTTATCTTGGTTTGGAGTAGTAACGATTTCTAATTGACCGTTGTTTACTACTAACCATGCCCAACCTGAACCGAAGCGTGCTGCAGCTTTGTCAGCGAATTCTTTTTTGAATTCATCTAAAGAACCCCATTGTTCTTTAATTTTATCAACTACAGTACCTTTTTCTTCAGAATTAGGAGTTAATAATTCCCAGAATAATGAGTGGTTTAAGTGTCCGCCACCATTATTACGTACAGCTGTTTGAATGTCTTCAGGTACGCTATCTAAATTAGCAACGATTTCTTCGATAGATTTAGATTCTAAGTCAGTACCCTCAACTGCAGAGTTTAATTTTGTCACATAAGTATTGTGATGTTTGTCATGATGGATTTCCATAGTTTCTTTATCAATGTGTGGTTCTAATGCATCTGCTGCATATGGTAAATTTGGTAATTCAAAAGCCATAAATAATCATCCTCCTAAAATTTCGCTACATTAATAATAACAAGCAATTTACTAAGCAACAAACCTTTTGCTTATTTTATATATATTGTTTACTTATTATCTTGTTACTTTATTACTAT
>NZ_PPRD01000086.1:5285-7546 GCF_002902575.1 Staphylococcus croceilyticus
TGGATTTTAAACATAATATGGCTTATATTTTAAAATTTGCTTAATAAATCAGTCTAATGACCTATAATACATAAAAACCTATCTAGCTTATGAGATAATTGGCTAGATAGGTTTATTCGTTAATTAATGCCTTTATGATGACATGTTTCACATATGCCATAAACTTCTAATTTATGTGTATGAATGTCTACATTTGGCAAGAACTGTTTAATTTCGTCAATTGGACAATAATCAATTACTTTTGTATCGCCACAATTTTCACAAATAAAATGATGGTGATGATGATTTGTACACGCAATTCTAAACTTCATTTCTCCGTCTAATTCAGTACTCTCGATGATATTTAAGTCTTTAAATAGATGTAAATTTCTATATATGGTATCGAAAGAAATACCAGGATAATCTTTATCTAATTGTTGTTGAATATGTTTAGCATTAATATATTTGTCTTCTTGAACGAATATATTAATCATATCTTCGCGTTTCTTTGTATATTTTAAACCATTATTTTTTAAAATTTTTATTGCATCATTTGTATTCATACTTTAATGCCCCTTTTTAAATCTAAAAGTAGATCTTTGATATAACATCGTAATGCCTAATAATAAAACTAATAGGACTACAATAACACCACCAGGCGAAATATTCATATAGAAAGCAAGAATTAATCCTAAAATCACTGAACTTTCACCAATTATAACACTTAAAATGATTAATTGTTTAAAGCCTTTAGTTATTCGCATAGCAATTGCTATTGGGAGTGTAATTAAAGCACTCACTAGTAAAATCCCTACTACTCTCATAGAAGCTGAGATAACCATAGCGACAATAATTATAAATAGAAATTGTATCCATTTAGGAATATTAATCACTTTACTATATTCTTCATCAAAAGATAAAATAAATAACTCTTTGTAGAATAAAAAAATGAATAGGACAACGATGACTGAAATCACTGAGATTGTAAGCAAATCACTCAAATTCACCGCACTTATAGAACCAAATAATAGTCCTACAATCTCTTGGTTGAAACCATCAGCTAATGATATGAATATTGCACTTAATGCAATACCAGCACTCATAATAATTGGAATTGCTATTTCTTGATAATTTGTATAAGACGTTCTTAATTTTTCAATTAATAGCGCTCCAACGATGGCAAAGAGAATACCAAACCACATTGGGTTAATAAATGCTAATGCGGGAGATAATGTTAGGACAAACATCCCAAATGAAATACCACCTAAAGTCACATGGCTTAAAGCATCTGCAATTAGAGATAAACGTCTTACTACAATAAAGGCGCCTATTAATGGCGCAATAAAACCAATAAGAATACCACTTATTAGTGAATAACGCATAAAATCAAAATTTAATAAGGCTTCAATCATGGAAATCACCGTATACAGTTTTATTTAATTTATTCATAATTAACTCCTTGTAATCTTATATTATGCTTCACAGCATGTTCTATTGTGTTGATGATCAACAAATTTAACGGGATGACCATAAATTTTAGAAATTTCAACTTCATCAAGCGATTTAAATTCTTCCGTTGAGCCATGAAAATGTAAATGTTTGTTTAGACAAGCAACTTTAGTAGCTGTATCGGCTACAACGCCAATATCATGGGTTACAAGTATAATTGTAATCCCCTCATGTTTTAACCGTTCTAATGTTTCATAAAATTCACTAACATGTTTAGCATCTATACCATTTGTAGGTTCATCGAGGATTAATACAGATGGATTAGATATTAAAGCACGAGCGATTAAAATTCGTTGTTGTTGTCCTCCAGATAGCTCTGCGATATTTTTATCAATTAGATGATGAATGTTTAATCTACGCAAGACGTCTTCTACTAATTTTTCATCTACTTTATTAAAGCGCTGAAAAAGCTTTTTTGTCTTAGTAAGACCACTTAATACGACTTCATGGACACTTGCTGGAAATCCCGCTCTAAAAGCATTTGCTTTTTGAGATACATAGCTTATTTTTAATGCAGATTGTATATTCTTTTTATATGATTTTCCGTCGATAAAAATTTCACCATTTTGAAGCGGAAGTAATCCTAATATTACTTTTAACAATGTAGATTTACCTGCCCCATTGGGTCCTACTATTGCAAGAAAATCGCCTTTATTTATTTTTATATTTATATTTTCAAGCACTTGTTTATTATCGAAAAAGTAATCAATATTTTTTAATTCAAATACGGGTTGGCTCATGATTTCACCTCGTTTAATACTATACAATTATTG
>NZ_PPRD01000087.1:0-610 GCF_002902575.1 Staphylococcus croceilyticus
AATTTACTATGTCTATATGCTTAAACTATAATATTAATTAATATACATTATACTGGAGCTGAAAATTATGGAAAGAATCAAATGGGATGAATACTTTATGGCCCAAAGCCATCTATTGGCATTACGTTCAACTTGTCAACGTCTCTCAGTGGGGGCCACAATTGTAAAAGACAATAGAATTATTGCCGGTGGTTATAATGGATCAGTAGCAGGCGAAGTTCATTGTATCGATGAAGGCTGTTTAATCGAAGATGGGCATTGTATTAGAACTATTCACGCTGAAATGAATGCTTTACTTCAATGTGCTAAACAAGGTGTATCTACTGAAGGCGCTACAATATATGTAACGCATTTCCCTTGTCTAAACTGTACTAAATCAATTATTCAAGCTGGTATTACTAGAATCTATTATGCACAAGATTATCATAATCATGAGTATGCACTTAAATTGTTAGCGCAATCAGGTATAGAGCATCAGCAAATTGATTTTTCAGCTGAGAAAGTTGCTCAATATTTAGTAAATTAATAACTTATGATTTATATAGCTTTAAGTTTATTATCTGGAATTTTGTGGATTCACTTAAAAGTATTTTCACTGTTTCTTATAAGT
>NZ_PPRD01000087.1:620-1987 GCF_002902575.1 Staphylococcus croceilyticus
TAATTTTTATCGGTCTTCAAAAACAATTTAATTTCAACTTCTTAATTTTATTAATTATTAGTTTTATAAGTGGGATATTAGTAGCAAATCATAATATAAACGCTAGCGCTAAATTAAACCAATATTATAAATTAAATCAAAACATTGATAGAGAAGTAGTATTTAATGGTATGGTAAACCAATCTAAAAATCAGTTTAAAGGCGAATTCTATATTGATAATATTGGCTATTCATTTACATATATAAGTAAAAACCCAAATATAATAGCGAGTATGCTTGAAAATAATGCGTGCCCAATTAAGGGAACTCTCTCAAATGTAATCAATGATAAGGCATATGTCTTTATTAAAGAAATTAATTATAAACAATGTCATGTTGTTACTCACAATAATTTTATTGAACATCACATAAAGTACATTACTAATAAGCTTGAGCATAATAATTTGAAAAACCCTGAAAAAATATTAGCATTAATTACTGGTGATATGAGTGGGATAGACAAAGAATATTTAGACAAAGTAAAAATAATAGGTATTTATCATTTACTTGCGGTGAGTGGTTCTCACATAGCTACTATATCCTTCTTAATACATCAAAGTTTAGTGCGATTTAATATACCGAAAGCAATTATAAAATTGGCTATAATTATAATGCTTATTCTTTTTGCTTTCTATACTGATTTTGCTCCTAGTGCTTTGAGAGCGATCTTAGCTACGATCATATTTTTAATTATTCCACGACAATTTAAACTTTCTTCACTAGATATTTTAAGTATTGTTTTTATAGGTTTAACGATTAGCTACCCATCAATAATATATGATATTGGTTTCCAATTTTCATTTTTAATATCATTGTTTATACTTTTGTCTTTGCCACTATTAAATTCTTTGACTCACTTACAAAGTTTATTATTTCTTACATTTATCGCTCAGTTATCATCTTCAATTATATGTATTTATCACTTCAACCAACTTCAATGGATTGGATTGTTTTCAAATTTAATTTTTGTCCCTCTATATAGTTTCATTATCTTTCCTTTATCAATTTTTATATTTATTATTTATCACTTTGTAAGTAACTTTAATTTTATAAACCATCTCATGAACGAAATTTTTATTGTTCATGATAATATCCTCAATTTATTTCTTACTTTTAAAAATGATCAGATATTTGTTGCCTCTACTTCTACATTTAACTTATTAATCTACTTTTTACTTTCTCTTCTGATTTATATATTTATTTGCCACAAAAAATTATTAGCTAGCTTGCTAATTTCGTTGATATTTATAGTAGTTATCTTATTCAATTCACAACCACATCACACTTCCATTACTTTTTTTGATGTAGGGCAAGGGGATAGTTTATTG
>NZ_PPRD01000087.1:2012-33713 GCF_002902575.1 Staphylococcus croceilyticus
TTTCAAACTAACAAAAATGAAACGGTAATGGTTGATACAGGAGGAAAGGAAACTTCCAACAATCAGTCTGCTACTCACAATATTTCAAAATATCATATACTTCCTTCATTAAAATCAAAAGGTATATCTTCAATCGATTATCTAATTCTGACACATCCCCACGCAGACCATATTGCCGAATTCCCTTATTTAGCTAATCACATTAAAATCAAAAGACTATATATTAATATCTTAAGTTATTCAAAAGAACAATACACTCAAATACAAACAATTTGTGAAAAGAATAATATCAAATTATTCGATGCGACAAAGATTGATACAATTCAATTATCAAATAGTAATATATCTTTTCTTAATTCTTATATTCCAACAAGTGAGGATAAAAATGAACACAGTATTGTTCTATTAGTTAAATATAGAATGATTAATATATTATTAATGGGAGATGCAACAAAAAATAATGAAACTTTATTGCTTAAAAGATATGATTTACCTAAAGTAGATATACTTAAAGTAGGGCATCATGGTAGTAAAACGAGTAGTTCGCTTCCATTTCTTGAAAAGATTCATCCTTCAATAAGTATTATTTCTAGTGGCAAAAATAATAAGTACCATCTTCCTAATCAATCTACCATTGATTCACTTCTAAAATTGGATTCAAAGATTTTCAATACGCAAAATGATGGAGAAATTTCTATTGATCTTGATAATCACTTCAGTACCTCATTTAAATAATTATTGAGAATTAGTGATAATAATTGTCTCATGATATAATATGTAAACGTGTAAAAATTAGAAAGGATGCTCATTACTATGGGGAATAATATAGTGGCCGTTTATGGAGAAGTACCAGAGCTTGTTGAAAAGAAAAGCAATGAAATTGTAAATGACTTTTTAAATGAAGCAAAAGATGATTTTAACTATATCAAATTTAATCTATATGAACATAGCATGTCTAATATTATTGAAGAAACGTTAACTATGCCTTTTATCTCAGAGAAAAAAGCCATTGTAGTTAAAAATTCTTTTATTTTTACAGGCGAAAAAGTTTCAAAAGATTTAACGCCAAATAATGATCAAATTTTAGAATTTCTTAATAAATATGATGGCGAGAATCTTATCATTTTCGAAATTTATCAAAATAAATTGGATGAACGAAAAAAGATAACTAAAACGTTAAAACAAAATGGCAAACTTTCCAAAGTAGAACAAATGTCCGAACAAGAAATAAAATCCTGGATACAGAATAAACTTTATGAAAATTATAAAGACATTAAGCAAGATGCATTAAATTTATTTATTGAGCTAACTGGTATAAATTTCAACATTGTCTCTCAAGAGTTGGAAAAAATCATTCTATTTTTAGGTGATAGGGCAACGATAACTAAAGAGGACGTTAACTTGATCATTAATCGTAGTTTAGAACAAAACGTCTTTTTATTAACGGAATATATTCAAAAAGGACAAAAAGCTAAAGCCATTGCACTTGTAAAAGATTTAATTATTATGAAAGAAGAACCTATTAAATTATTAGCATTAATAACAAGTAATTATAGATTATATTACCAATGTAAGATTCTTTCTCAAAAAGGCTATAGTGGACAACAAATTGCAAAGACAGTTAACGTCCACCCATATAGAGTAAAACTTGCGCTAACTCAAGTAAGACACTATCAATTAAATCAACTTTTAAATATTATTGATAATTGTGCTGAAACAGACTATAAACTCAAATCATCTTATATGGACAAACAATTAATACTTGAATTATTTATTTTGTCTCTATAAAAAAAGTTCAAGCGCTAAGCTTGAACTTTTTTAAAGAATTATTTACTTGATGACATTAATTGTGATTTAATGCGATCAGCTTTATTTGAATGAATTAAGTTACTTTGTGAAGCTTTATCAACTGATTTGATAGCGAAGCTAACTAATTCAGCTTTGTTGTCAGCGTTATTAGCGATAGCTGATTTAGCGTTTTTCACTGCAGTACGCATAGCGTTTTTTTGTGAAATGTTACGAGCTTCAGCGCTTTCAGTTGTTCTCACACGTTTAATAGCAGATTTAATATTTGGCATTACTGTCACCTCCTAAAAGTGAGCTTTAGCATATCAAATTTTATTTTGATTACAACAAGAAATATTTTATCAAAACATGTATGTTTGTGCAATCATTAATTGAAGTTAAACAACTTTATTTAGCAATTAAATCGCATTTACTATTGGAAAGCCTAATTCAACACTTTATAATTGAAGTATAAATTAACAACTAGTTCGTTGAAACAAGTTAATTTAAATCATTAAAGTTACAATATAATAGTTTATCTCAAATTTGCAATTAAGTTTTAAAAACGATATTATATCAAAGATGTATACATATAAGGGCTAATTTTATGAAAGCGAGAATGATAGGTTATGGATATGCAAGAACGCTATAACAGAAGAGAAACTATCCGAAATTTTTCTATAATTGCTCATATTGATCATGGTAAATCAACATTAGCAGATAGAATTTTGGAGAATACTAAATCTGTAGAAACAAGAGAAATGCAAGACCAATTATTAGATTCTATGGATCTTGAAAGAGAACGTGGTATTACAATTAAATTAAATGCTGTACGTTTAAAATATGAAGCGAACGATGGAAAAACTTATACATTCCATCTTATTGATACACCAGGACACGTAGACTTCTCTTATGAAGTATCTAGATCATTAGCCGCTTGTGAAGGTGCAATACTTGTTGTTGACGCTGCACAAGGGATTGAAGCACAAACATTAGCCAATGTTTACTTAGCTTTAGATAATGAATTAGAACTACTACCTGTAGTTAACAAAATTGATTTACCTGCCGCTGAACCGGAGAGGGTCAAACAAGAATTAGAAGACGTTATCGGTTTAGATCAAGATGACGTAGTTTTAGCAAGTGCTAAATCAAATATTGGTATAGAAGAGATTTTAGAAAAAATCGTAGAAGTTGTACCACCTCCAGAAGGCGATCCAAGTGCACCATTAAAAGCACTTATTTTTGATTCTGAGTACGACCCATATCGCGGTGTTATTTCATCAATTCGTGTTATGGAAGGCGTAGTTAAAGCAGGCGATCGTATTAAAATGATGGCTACTGGTAAAGAATTTGAAGTAAGTGAAGTTGGCATTAATACACCTAAACAGTTACCTGTTGAAGAGTTAACTGTTGGTGATGTTGGATACATTATTGCAAGTATCAAGAACGTAGATGATTCACGTGTGGGTGATACAATTACTCATGCTGAGCGTCCTGCTGAGGCGCCTCTAAAAGGTTATAAAAAAATGAATCCTATGGTTTATTGTGGATTATTCCCTATAGAAAATAAAGATTATAACGATTTAAGAGAAGCGCTTGAAAAACTACAATTAAACGATGCTTCATTAGAATTTGAACCTGAATCATCTCAAGCACTTGGTTTTGGTTTCAGAACTGGTTTCTTAGGTATGCTTCACATGGAAATTATTCAAGAACGTATTGAAAGAGAATTTGGTATTGAATTAATTGCTACTGCTCCATCTGTAATTTATCAATGTATAATGAAAGATGGTTCAGAAGTAACGGTAGATAATCCTGCTCAAATGCCAGAACGTGATAAAATTGAAGCAATCTATGAACCATATGTAAAAGCGACTATGATGGTTCCTAATGATTATGTAGGTGCTGTAATGGAACTATGCCAACGTAAACGTGGTCAATTTATCAATATGGATTATTTAGACGATATTCGTGTAAATATTGTTTATGAAATCCCATTATCAGAAGTCGTATTCGATTTCTTCGATCAACTTAAATCGAACACTAAAGGTTATGCTTCATTTGATTATGAATTCATTGAGAATAAAGAAAGTAACCTTGTGAAGATGGATATTCTGTTAAATGGCGACAAAGTCGATGCTTTAAGTTTCATCGTTCACAGAGACTTTGCCTATGAAAGAGGTAAAGCTTTAGTTGAAAAATTAAAAACATTGATTCCTAGACAACAATTCGAAGTACCTGTCCAAGCTGCTATTGGACAAAAAATTGTTGCTAGAACTAATATTAAATCAATGGGTAAAAACGTTTTATCTAAATGTTATGGTGGCGATATTAGCCGTAAGCGTAAACTTTTAGAAAAGCAAAAAGCAGGTAAAGCTAAAATGAAAGCTGTAGGTAGCGTAGAAATACCACAAGATGCTTTCTTAGCTGTATTAAAAATGGATGACGAATAGAATATAAATGAGGTTGAGACAATCATAGGTACTGGTTATATGAAGACTGAGACAACGAAATCCTTTTAAAGATTAAGATTTCTGTTTCACTCCGATATAACAGAATTTAGTAGAGTATATAGCTTTCACAAGTAAGAATTAAACTTACTTAAAACTACTAAAATTTTGTACCTTTGTCTTAACCTTTTTTTATTCGAAAATTTTAAGTGGGGGTGTAAAAATGTCATTTAAAAGCGCTTATATCCATATTCCATTTTGTGTAAGAATTTGTACATATTGTGATTTCAATAAATACTTTATTCATAAACAACCTGTAGATGAATATTTAACTGCACTAATTGAAGAAATGAAAACTAGTCAAAATAGAGAATTAGAAACCATGTATGTGGGTGGTGGCACGCCAACTGCATTGAGTGAAGCTCAACTTGAACGATTGCTTAAAGCTATTAACTCTATATTTAAAATAAATGGGGAATATAGTTTTGAGGCTAATCCTGATGAACTTACTTTTAATAAAGTTAAATTATTAAAAGACTATGGCGTTAATAGAATATCTATGGGTGTCCAAACGTTTAAACCTGAATTATTAAAAATCCTTGGTCGTACGCACCAAACTGAAGATATTTATAATGCAGTTAATAATGCCAGAAAAGCAGGGATTGAGTCTATAAGTTTAGATTTAATGTATCATTTACCTTCACAGACTTTAGAGGACTTTGCGGACAGCTTAAATCGAGCGCTTCAAATGGATATAGATCATATTTCAAGTTATGGTTTAATACTTGAACCTAAAACTCAATTCTATAATATGTATCGTAAAGGCAAACTGAAGCTACCTAATGAAGACTTGGGCGCAAACATGTATCAATATTTAATGAAGACATTAGCAGGATCTCAATTTAACCAATATGAAATATCTAATTTTGCTAAACCAGGACATGAATCGGAACATAATAAGGTGTATTGGCTAAATGAAGAATATTATGGTTTCGGAGCTGGAGCAAGTGGATATGTGAATGGGGAACGATATTCAAACTTAAATCCCGTTCAGCATTACATTAATGCAATAAATAATGGTAAACGTCCTATCTTAACAAGCAATTTTCCTACTTTTGAAGAAAAGATGGAAGAAGAAATGTTTCTAGGTTTACGAATGAATAAAGGTGTTAATAGACAAACGTTTGAAAATAAATTTAATATTTCTTTAAATAAAGTATTTGGTCAAACTATAAATCAACTAAAAAACAAACAATTGCTTACAGAAAATAATGGTTATATATCCTTAACTGAAAGAGGAAAAGTGATAGGAAATGAGGTTTTCGAGGCATTTTTATTAAATATATAATTTTTTATAAAAATCAGAGCTTTAACGTTGACTTACTTTGACCAATTTGATAAATTATAATTAGCACTTGAGATAAAAGAGTGCTAATGAGGTGAAAACATGATTACTGAAAGGCAATTAAGCATTTTAAATGCAATTGTTGAAGATTATGTTGATTTAGGACAACCTATTGGTTCTAAGACCTTGATTGACAGGCATCACTTAAATGTGAGCCCAGCTACGATTAGGAACGATATGAAACAGCTTGAAGAATTAAACTTTTTAGAGAAAGCACATTCTTCATCAGGTCGTTCTCCTTCAGAGAAGGGATTTCGCTTATATGTCAATCAATTATTAAAACAAACATCTCATCATAAACAAAAGAAAGTTCAACGGTTAAATCAACTATTGATTGAGAATCACTACGATATTTCTTCAGCATTAAGTTATTTTGCAAACGAATTATCTATGAAATCTCAATATGCAACGTTAGTTGTTCGTCCTAATCACAATAAAGATATTATAAATAATATTCATTTAATACAGGCTAATCCGTCTATATTAATTATGGTTATTATTTATCATTCCGGCCATGTAGAACATTTGCAATTAAGTTCTAATATAAGTTTGAATAGTAATAGATTAACAGAAATAGCGAAATTTATTACTAGCAACTATGGTCTTGAAGATGCAAAGTTAAATGAGAAAACAAAGTATTTTTCAAAGACGTTAGAAGAAGAACATTTTGTAAATGATTTAATAACAATGCTTAATTCTCATTTACTCAAACAAAGTAATAGCATTTTCATGGGCGGAAAGGTTAAACTAATTGATGCATTGAATGAAACCAATGTTTTATCTATTCAACCAATTTTACAATATTTAGAATCTGAACGGATTACTGAATTACTTGAAGATATATCTACTTCAGGTATTAATGTAAAAATTGGTAAAGAAATTGATGATAGTCTGAGTGATATTTCTATTGTCACTAGTCAGTATCATTTTGATGATTCTCTAAAAGGACAAATTGCGGTTATCGGACCAACTGCGATGCATTATCAAAATGTGATTCAATTACTTAGCCAAATTTGGTAAGTCTAATTGTAATTATATTGGAGGGCATAACATGACAGAAAAAGATGAATCTGTAAAAAACACTACAGACGTTTCTGAAGAAAAAGAAGAACATACAAAAGAGGAAGCAACAACAGTAGAAAACGGTGACTCAACTACTTCTACTTCAGAAGATGATAATTTACAAAATAATGACGTTAGTGAAGAGAACTCTGAAGAAACATCAGTAGATCCTAAAGATGAAGAAATTCAGCAATTACAATTAAAAGCTAACGAAAACGAAGAAAAATATTTAAGATTATATGCAGAATTCGAAAACTACAAGCGTCGAATTCAAAATGAAAATGCAACAAATAAAAAATATCAAGCGCAAAGTGTCTTAACTGACATCTTGCCAACAATTGATAATATTGAACGTGCACTTCAAATTGAAGGCGAAGACGAATCATTTAAATCATTACAAAAAGGTGTACAAATGGTTCATGAAAGCTTATTAAGAGCTTTAAAAGAAAATGGTCTTGAAGAAATCGAATCTGAAGGTCAAGAATTCGATCCTAACTTCCACCAAGCAGTAGTTCAAGACAATAATCCTGATTTTAAATCTGGAGAAATTACTCAAGAATTACAAAAAGGGTATAAGTTAAAAGATAGAGTCTTAAGACCATCAATGGTTAAAGTAAATCAATAATTTTATTTGACGAAAACACCATTTATTACATTAAATTAATCATATTGGAGGAATTTTATTATGAGTAAAGTAATCGGTATTGACTTAGGTACAACAAATTCATGTGTCTCAGTTTTAGAAGGTGACGAACCTAAAGTAATTCAAAACCCTGAAGGCGCTAGAACTACACCATCAGTTGTAGCATTCAAAAATGGTGAAACTCAAGTAGGTGAAGTTGCTAAACGTCAAGCAATCACTAACCCTAACACTGTACAATCTATCAAACGTCACATGGGTACAGACTACAAAGTTGACATTGAAGGTAAATCATACACTCCTCAAGAAATTTCAGCTATGATTTTACAAAACTTAAAAAATACAGCTGAGAGCTACTTAGGAGATAAAGTAGAGAAAGCAGTTATCACTGTTCCTGCATATTTCAATGATGCTGAACGTCAAGCTACTAAAGATGCTGGTAAAATTGCTGGTTTAGAAGTTGAACGTATTATCAACGAACCAACAGCTGCCGCATTAGCTTATGGTTTAGATAAAACAGAACAAGATCAAAAAGTATTAGTATTCGACTTAGGTGGCGGTACTTTTGACGTATCTATCCTTGAATTAGGTGATGGCGTATTCGAAGTACTTTCTACTGCAGGTGACAACAAACTTGGTGGGGATGACTTTGACCAAGTAATCATCGACTATTTAGTATCTGAATTCAAAAAAGAAAATGGCGTAGATTTATCTCAAGATAAAATGGCTTTACAACGTCTTAAAGACGCAGCTGAAAAAGCTAAAAAAGACTTATCTGGTGTATCTCAAACTCAAATCTCATTACCATTTATTTCAGCAGGTGAAAGTGGTCCATTACACTTAGAAATTAGTTTAACTCGTTCTAAATTTGAAGAATTAGCTGATTCATTAATCAAACGTACAATGGAACCAACTCGCCAAGCACTTAAAGATGCTGGTCTATCTACTTCAGAAATTGATGAAGTTATCTTAGTTGGTGGTTCAACTCGTATCCCAGCTGTACAAGAAGCAGTTAAAAAAGAAATCGGTAAAGAACCTCATAAAGGTGTAAACCCAGACGAAGTAGTAGCTATGGGTGCAGCAATTCAAGGTGGCGTTATCACTGGTGACGTTAAAGACGTAGTATTATTAGACGTTACACCATTATCACTTGGTATTGAAATTATGGGTGGACGTATGAATACGTTAATCGAACGTAATACTACTATCCCAACTTCTAAATCTCAAGTTTATTCAACAGCTGCTGATAACCAACCAGCTGTAGACATTCACGTATTACAAGGTGAACGTCCAATGGCGTCTGATAACAAAACATTAGGAAGATTCCAATTAACTGATATTCCACCAGCTCCACGTGGTGTACCTCAAATCGAAGTAACATTTGATATCGACAAAAACGGTATCGTAAATGTAACTGCTAAAGACTTAGGTACTAATAAAGAACAAAATATTACAATCCAATCAAGCTCAGCTTTATCTGACGATGAAATTGATCGTATGGTTAAAGATGCTGAAGAAAATGCTGAAGCTGATAAAAAACGCCGTGAAGAAGTAGACTTAAGAAACGACGCTGATAGCTTAGTATTCCAAGTTGAAAAAACAATCTCTGATTTAGGCGAAAACATTAGTGAAGAAGATAAATCAAATGCAGAAAGTAAAAAAGATGCATTAAAATCAGCACTTGAAGGTCAAGATTTAGATGAAATTAAATCTAAAAAAGAAGACCTTGAAAAAGTAATTCAAGAATTATCTGCTAAAGTTTACCAACAAGCACAACAACAAGCTCAAGGTGGCGCTGAACAACAATCAGGTAATGATAGCAATGTAGAAGATGCTGAGTTTAAAGAAGTTAAAGACGATGAAGATAAAAAATAATAGCTAATCGTTTATAAAGTTTGCGAAATTCAGTAAACGCCTATAAATGTCAGCCAAAAAGTCAAAGTCAATTGAACATTGGCTTTGGCTTTTTCTGTTATAATTAAAATATTTGAATATATGCAGAACGATTAAAAGGAGAGATAACAGTGGCTAAAAGAGATTACTATGAAGTTTTAGGTGTAAGTAAAGATGCATCTAAAGATGAAATAAAAAAAGCTTATCGTAAGTTATCGAAAAAATATCATCCAGATATCAATAAAGAGGAAGGCGCTGATGAGAAATTCAAAGAAATTTCTGAAGCGTATGAAGTTTTAAGTGATGAAAATAAAAGAGCTAACTACGATCAATTCGGTCATAGTGGACCACAAGGTGGCTTCGGTAGCCAAGGCTTCGGAGGTCAAGACTTCGGTGGATTTAGTGGTGGAGGATTTGAAGATATCTTTAGTTCCTTCTTTGGTGGCTCACGTCAAAGAGATCCTAATGCGCCACGTAAAGGCGATGACTTACAATATACAATGACGCTCGATTTTGAAGAAGCTGTATTTGGTACTAAAAAAGAAATCTCAATTCGTAAAGACGTTACATGTCATACTTGTAATGGTGACGGTGCTAAACCTGGTACTAATAAAAAAACATGTAGCTATTGTAATGGTGCTGGACATGTTTCAGTGGAACAAAATACTATCTTAGGACGTGTTAGAACTGAACAAACTTGTCCTAAATGTGAGGGTTCAGGTCAAGAATTTGAAGAACCATGTCCAACTTGTCATGGTAAAGGTACTGAAAATAAAACAGTTAAATTGGAAGTTACTGTGCCAGAAGGTGTAGATAATGATCAACAAATTCGTTTAGCTGGGGAAGGTGCGCCAGGTGAAAATGGTGGACCACATGGTGACTTATATGTAGTCTTCCGTGTTAGACCTTCAGATAAATTTGAACGTGACGGCGACGATTTATTCTATAAATTAAATGTTAGTTTCCCACAAGCTTCATTAGGAGATGAAATCAAAATACCTACATTAAATGGAAATGTAATACTTACTATTCCTGCTGGTACACAAACTGGTAAACAATTCCGTTTAAAAGATAAAGGTGTAAAAAATGTTCATGGTTACGGTCATGGCGACTTATTTGTTAATATTAAAGTAGTTACACCTACTAAGTTAACTGATAGACAAAAAGAATTAATGAGAGAATTTGCAGAGATTAGTGGTGAAAACGTAGAAGAACAACCATCTAATTTTAAAGATAAAGCACGTAAATTCTTTAGAGGGGAATAAATAATGAACTGGACAGAACTTTCAGTTGTAGTTAATCATGAAGTTGAATATTTAGTTACAGACATTTTAGAGAACTATGGGTCAAATGGTGTAGTAATAGAGGATTCCGATGACTTAATCAACCAACCAGCCGACAAATTCGGTGAAATCTACGAACTTAAAAAAGAAGATTATCCTGAATATGGTGTGAGATTAAAAGCATACTTTAATGAAATTAAGTACACTCAAGAATTAAAAGACAAGATTTATAATGACATTTTAGCTCTTGAAGATATAGATAAAGATGCAGTTATTTTTTCTGAAAAGACTATTGCTGAAGTTGATTGGGCGAATGAGTGGAAAAACTATTTCCATCCTTTCAGAGCTTCAGAAAGATTTACTATCGTACCTAGTTGGGAACAATACACAAAGGAATCAAATGATGAATTATGTATTGAATTAGATCCTGGAATGGCATTTGGTACAGGAGATCATCCAACTACTAGTATGTGCTTAAAAGCGATTGAAACATATGTATCACCATCTAATTCAGTTATAGATGTTGGGACAGGTTCTGGTATTCTAAGTATTGCAAGTCATCTTATTGGTGTTAAAAGAATCAAAGCGCTAGATATCGATGAAATGGCTGTAAATGTAGCTAAAGAAAACTTTAAGAAAAACAATTGTGAAGATGCAATTGAAGCTGTTCCAGGCAACTTATTACAAGATGAAACTGAAAGATTTGATATTGTAATTGCAAATATTTTAGCTCACATTATTGATGAAATGATTGAAGATGCTTATAATACTCTAAATGAAGAAGGTTATTTTATTACTTCAGGTATTATTGAGGAAAAACATGAAGACATTATGTCTCATATGAAGCGTGTAGGTTTCAATATAGTATCAATCAATCATGACAACGGTTGGGTTTGTATCGTTGGCCAGAAAGTGAGTGACTAAGTTGCAAAGGTACTTTATTAATCAAAACGCTGATGAAAATCAGCGTTTTTTTATTACTAGTAAAGAAGATATTCATCATATTACAAATGTAATGAGAAATGTTGTTGGTGATAATATTATTATTACTTTCAATGATAAAAAGGTTTATGCAACGCAAATCAGTAGTATTGACCCAGATAAAATCGAGATTGAATTATTAGTACAACAAGATATTAATACTGAATTGCCGGTAGAAGTAACAATTTGTAGTGGTCTTATTAAAGCAGACAAATACGAATGGCTGTTACAAAAAAGTACTGAGATGGGCGCTTCAAACTTTATAGCGGTGGGAATGGATAGATCCGTTGTTAAATTGCAAGCAAATAAAGTACAAAAGAAATTAGAACGTTGGCAAAAAATTATTAAAGAAGCTGCTGAACAAAGTTATCGTTTAGTCATCCCAGATATAAAATTCAAGTCGAATTTAGATGAAATTTATGATACTATTAGTCATTATGACTATATTTTATTAGCATATGAAGATGAAGCAAAACGTGGGGAAGTTAGTCTTTTTAAAGAACAATTAAAACAATTTAAGACTAATGATCGCATTTTATTTATATTTGGGCCTGAAGGTGGCTTTTCAGAAAAAGAAATTTCTAAATTTAGTGAAGTAGGTACCACTGTAGGTTTAGGACCAAGAATTTTACGGGCTGAAACTGCGCCACTTTATGCATTAAGTGCTATAAGTTTCGAAAAAGAATTAATGGGGTGAATAATATGTCAACAGTAGCGTTTCACACTTTAGGATGTAAAGTGAATCACTATGAAACCGAAGCAATTTGGCAACTATTTAAAGAAGCAGATTACGATAGAGTCGATTTTGAAACAAATGCTGATGTATTCGTAATCAATACGTGTACAGTAACAAATACTGGAGATAAAAAAAGTAGACAAATTATTAGAAGAGCAATCCGTCAAAATCCTGAGGCCGTTGTATGTGTTACAGGTTGTTATGCTCAAACATCATCTGCAGAAATTATGGAAATTCCAGGCGTTGATGTAGTAGTAGGTACTCAAGATCGTCATAAATTATTAGACTATATCGATCAATTTAGAGAAGAACGTCAACCTATTAACGGCGTTGGAAATATTATGAAGAACCGTACATACGAAGAATTAGATGTGCCTTATTTCACTGACAGAACAAGAGCTTCTCTAAAAATTCAAGAAGGCTGCAACAACTTCTGCACATTCTGTATTATTCCATGGGCACGTGGTTTAATGCGTTCTCGTGACCCTGAAAAAGTAGTTGAACAAGCGACTCAACTAGTTAATGCTGGTTATAAAGAAATTGTTCTTACTGGTATTCATACAGGTGGATATGGTCAAGACTTGAAAAACTATAACTTAGCACAATTGCTAAGAGATTTAGAAGAAATCGATGGATTAGAACGTATCAGAATTTCTTCAATTGAAGCGAGTCAATTAACGGATGAAGTCATTGGTGTATTAAAACAAAGTAACAAAGTGGTAAGACATTTACACGTACCACTTCAATCTGGTTCAGACACAGTTTTAAAACGTATGAGACGTAAATACACAATGGAACACTTCTCAGAAAGATTAACGAAATTACATGATGCTTTACCAGATTTAGCTGTTACAAGTGACGTTATCGTTGGTTTTCCTGGAGAAACTGAAGAAGAATTCCAAGAAACATATGATTTTATTGTTAAACACAAATTCTCTGAACTTCATGTATTTCCATATTCAGCAAGAATTGGTACACCTGCAGCACGTATGGATGATCAAATTGATGAAAATATTAAAAATGAGCGTGTGCATAAGTTAATTGCTTTAAGTGATCAACTTGCAAAAGAATATGCATCTAAATTTGAAAATGAAGTATTAGAAGTTATCCCTGAAGAAGCTGGTGAAACTGAAGGTACTTTAATAGGTTACGCTGATAACTACATGAAAGTAGAATTTGAAGGCGATGAATCATTAATTGGTGAAATTGTAAAAGTTAAAATTAATAAAGCTGATTATCCAATTAACATTGGTAGTGCTATTAGAGTAGTAGATCACGCTACAAATAAATCAGAAGATGCAGTACTATTATAATTTTTAAAATTATAAAGATTTGCAATTGACCATAATTATTTCATATATTATACTAATAAAAGCATAGTCAAATTGCTATGCGATTAATGACTTTAAAGTTCCGTTGATATTTGGAGGGAGGGAAATACAGATGTCTAAAACAGTAGTACGTAAAAACGAATCACTTGAAGATGCATTACGTCGATTCAAACGTTCAGTATCTAAAAGTGGTACTATCCAAGAAGTACGTAAACGTGAATTTTACGAAAAACCAAGTGTAAAACGTAAAAAGAAATCAGAAGCTGCACGTAAACGTAAATTCAAATAATTAATAGCTCTGTTGACTCCCTCAACACGAATGTTAATTATATATATGCTCTCGATTAGCCTATGCTAATCGGGAGTTTTTTTATATTCTTCTACTTTTAGGCTAGCACTATAATATATAAATATATTCATGTATAATCATAGTCGAGAGCGAGGTGAAATTGTGACTTATTCTAACGCAATACATATAGGCTTTAATTCAGCTTTGTCTAATAATGCTGGGATGGAAGATTTATCTAATATACTGACTCATCCTATTATTTCTTTAATATTAACTTGTATCATTTTTCTAGGCTTTTTATACCAACTTTATTCTAAAAGAATTAATCTAGCGGGTGTCATTGCATCTTTAGCATTATTAATTTTATTCTTAGGCTTTCTAATTAGTGGAGATGTTAATTTAATCTCAGTATTACTATTCTTCGTAGGTACGATATTAGTAATCATAGAGTTATTCGTAGTAGGTGCCGTTATAGGGATTATAGGTATTACATTAATAGTGATAAGTATTATCATGCTTGGCGACAATATTTTACTCATGCTACTAAACGTAGTAATTGCTTTAATCTTATCTATTATTGAATGGATATTACTAGTGAAAGTACTTAAGAGAAAGATTCCATTTTTAGATAAAGTTGTATTAAAAGACTCCACATCTGCTGAAGCAGGTTATAGATCTCACGATGACCGTTCTCACTTAGTTGGACAAACAGCTCGTACTGTTACAGATTTAAGACCAGCAGGCATTATCACCGTTAATAATGAAAGAATTGATGCTGTGTCTGATGGCTCATTTATTCTTAGAAATAAAGAAGTTAAAATCCTTGAAGTGGAAGGTACGAGAGTTGTTGTAAGAGAAATAGAACATTTATAAAGGAGCGATTTAATGTTTAGTATTGGACTTATCATCATTGTTGTTATCATTATAGTAGCATTATTATTGCTATTCTCATTTGTACCAGTCGGACTTTGGATTTCTGCAATTGCAGCTGGTGTAAAAGTAGGAATCGGTACGCTAGTAGGTATGCGATTACGTCGTGTATCTCCTCGTAAAGTAATTGGACCACTTATCAAAGCTCATAAAGCTGGCTTAAATTTAACAACTAATCAATTAGAATCTCACTACCTTGCAGGTGGTAACGTAGATAGAGTAGTAGATGCAAATATCGCTGCGCAACGTGCAGATATTAATTTACCATTTGAACGAGGTGCAGCAATCGACTTAGCTGGTCGTGATGTATTAGAAGCCGTTCAAATGTCTGTTAATCCTAAAGTAATTGAAACACCATTTATTACTGGGGTAGCTATGAATGGTATTGAAGTTAAAGCTAAAGCCCGAATTACAGTTCGTGCGAATATTTCACGCTTAGTCGGTGGTGCTGGAGAAGAAACGATTATTGCACGTGTTGGTGAAGGTATCGTTTCAACGATTGGTTCAAGTGAACACCATACTCAAGTCCTTGAGAATCCAGACAACATTTCTAAGACGGTATTAAGTAAAGGATTAGATTCAGGTACTGCATTTGAAATCTTATCTATTGATATCGCGGACGTAGATATTGGTAAAAATATCGGTGCTGACTTACAAACTGAACAAGCACTTGCAGATAAGAATATTGCTCAAGCCAAAGCCGAGGAACGTCGTGCTATGGCCGTAGCATCTGAACAAGAAATGAAAGCACGAGTTCAAGAAATGCGTGCTAAAGTAGTAGAAGCTGAATCAGAAGTACCTCTTGCTATGGCTGAAGCCTTACGTAAAGGTAATATTGGCGTTAAAGATTATTATAATTTGAAAAATGTAGAAGCAGATACAGGTATGAGAAACGCAATTAATAAACGTACTGAACAAAACGATGACGAATCACCAAAGTAATAAACAAGGGGTGATTAAATGAATATAGGTATTCTCATATTTGTAATATCTGTTATTATCTCGATTATAAGTGCTATACGTGATAAAAGTCATGAAGAGCGCCGTAATCGACGACCTCCTCAAAGAAACGTCGGGGAGCCTACTCAAAAGCCTGAACGTAAAAAAGGGTTTTTCGAACAATTAGAAGAAGCATTTAGCGAATTTGAAGAGAGTTTATCAGACGAAACTGATAAACCTAAGCGTTCTGAAACATCTCGAAAAAATACCAGAGATAATCAGAAAAAGGTTTATCATGATAATCAACTTGAAAAAGAAATCTACAAAGAACAACAACCTGAAGAAATTGAACGAGCACAAAGACAACAACATCGTAAAGTTGAAATGCAACAAGCTCAACAACATAAAAATGAAAATTCAGGCCGACGTACAGACGATGAACGTCGAAATTTCCAAGAGAAATTAGAACAAGAATTAGCTGATAGTTTGTTCAATGTTCGTTCTGAAATTGATCGTGAAAAAGAGAAACAACTTTCTCGTATTGAACATAAAGCACGTGCTATTATTGAGGATAAAAATTTAACTGAACGAACAAAGCGCTATCGATTAAAGCAATTGCTTAATAGTAAGTCTATTGAACAAGATATGACACATCAAAGTTTGCAATTTGATAAAGATCCGATTGTTAATGGACTTATCTGGCAAGAAGTCCTTGAAAGACCTAAGCGATTGTAATTGACGTTCAACATCACTAGAGCAGAATTGAAACTAACATTGATTTCAATTCTGCTCTTTTTATTTTGTAATACAGATAAACGAGTTGAAAGCTAAAATTTATAAATTAATGTTCTTCATATTATTAATACTAGAATTGAGCAATATTCTACCATGTATAAAACCTATTACATTTGTATCCTTTAACATTGTTTAGTAAAATTTATATGAAAGATAGTATTACTATAAGTAACTATTTAATATTAACTATTTAGAAATCCGTTAAGTTTTATAATACATTTTCAAAGAAAATTAGAGTTATAATTAATATTATCAATTTAAATTATTAAATATATTGTATTTGTGAAAAGGAGCGCTTGTATGCCAGGAATAATTCAAATAGACGACATTAATCAGTCTCAAGCTTTAATAGGTAATAATGATGAACATTTAAAAGCTATTGAGGAAGCGTTTGATGTCGTGATACATGCTCGTGGACAAGAAGTTGCTGTAAAAGGTCAGGTAATAGAGCATGTTGAAAAAGCAGAATTAGTTCTAAAAAATTTAATAAAAGTAATTGAATTGGGAAACTCAATTACACTTAAAGATGTTGAAGCTGCTATTAAAATGGCACAAAATGATACAATTCAATATTTACTAGATTTATACGATGAAGAAATTACTAAAGATGCATTTGGTAAAACTATTCGTGCTAAAACAATGGGACAAAGATTATATATCAACGCGATGAAACGTAATGATTTAGTCTTTGGTATCGGTCCAGCAGGTACTGGTAAAACCTTTTTAGCGGTTGTCTACGCAGCTAAACAATTAAGAAAAGGGAATGTTAAACGTATTGTCTTAACACGACCTGCTGTTGAAGCTGGAGAGTCTTTAGGTTTCTTACCAGGCGATTTAAAAGAAAAAGTTGATCCTTATTTAAGACCTTTATATGATGGTTTAAATACTGTGTTAGGAAGAGAACAAACTGCTCGCTTTATTGAGCGTGGTACAATTGAAATTGCACCTTTAGCATACATGCGTGGACGAACATTAGATGATGCGTTTGTTATCCTTGATGAAGCGCAAAATACTACACACGCACAAATGAAGATGTTCTTAACTCGATTAGGCTTCGGTTCTAAAATGGTTGTCACTGGCGACCAAACGCAAATTGACTTGCCTAAAGGTGTAAAAAGTGGTTTGAAAGAAGCCGTTAAAAAATTACACGGTGTAAAAGGCATTAATATTATGCAGTTAGACCAAAGTGATGTAGTAAGACATCCATTAGTAAGTAAAATTATTGATCGATATGAAGGAGACATTTAAATGTTTACAATTGATTTTAATGATCACACTGGACTTGTCAAAGAGGATT
The DNA here is from genome assembly GCF_002902575.1 of Staphylococcus croceilyticus. Classification (GTDB taxonomy): domain Bacteria; phylum Bacillota; class Bacilli; order Staphylococcales; family Staphylococcaceae; genus Staphylococcus; species Staphylococcus croceilyticus. Next base: position 19,829 of record NZ_PPRD01000087.1, read on the forward strand.
GGTATCAACAAATTGATGACTTACTCAATTTTGCAAAAGATCAAGAAAATATCAAAGAAGAAGCTGAACTTTCAGTTACCTTTGTAGATAAAAATGAAATCCAAGATATTAACAAAACTTATCGTGATAAAGATAAAGTTACAGATGTTATTTCATTCGCTTTAGAAGAAGATGAACCTGAAATTTCAGGTATGGATATTCCACGTGTATTAGGCGATATTATTATCTGTACTGATGTAGCTCAAGAGCAAGCAGATAGCTATGGACACTCATTTGAACGCGAACTTGGATTTTTAGCATTACACGGATTTTTACATTTGTTAGGTTATGATCATATGAATGAAGAAGATGAGAAAGAAATGTTTGGCCGTCAAGATACAATATTAAACGCCTATGGATTGACTAGAGATTAATAGATTTATAAATAGATTTAAGTACACTTTTGATGGTTTTAAAACGCTTCTTATAAAAGATCATAATTACTTATTGCATATGATTGTTGCGCTAATTGCAATTATTTTAGGATTCGTGTTTCATTTAAATCGATTCGAATGGATGTTTATAATACTAGCGATTGTTTTAGTACTCACGTTAGAAGCAGTTAATACTGCAATTGAGTGCGTGGTCGATTTAGTAACCATGGATTATCATGAACTTGCTAAACAAGCGAAAGATATAGCAGCGTTTAGTGTGATGTTAGTCTCTATCTTTGCATTGATTATAGGATTAATTATTTTTATTCCACATATTTTTTAGGTGGAAAAGGGGATGAGGTAAATGAGTTATCAATCGCATTATTTTCAAGAAGCAAGAGAAGCACAAAAACGTGCCTATGCACCATATAGTAAATTCAAAGTCGGTGCTTATTTAAAAGCGAAAGATGGTCGCACATTTTATGGCGCTAATGTGGAAAATGCAGCATATCCATCTAGCATATGTGCCGAAAGATCAAGCCTAGTCGCAGCAATTGCAGAAGGCTATAGACCTGGGGACTTTAAATCTATTACTGTCACAGTTGATGCAGACAAACCGTCATCACCATGTGGCACTTGTAGACAAGTATTAAAAGAATTATGTGATGATGATATGCCAGTGTATATGACAAATCACAAGGGAGAATTATTAGAGTCAACGGTAGCAAAATTATTACCTCATGGCTTCTCAGGAAAGGATTTAGAATAAATGACAGAACATAAGTCAGGATTTGTTTCTATTATAGGAAGACCAAATGTTGGTAAATCAACATTTATGAATAGAGTAATTGGACATAAAATTGCGATTATGTCAGATAAAGCTCAAACAACACGTAATAAAATTCAAGGTGTGATGACAAGAGATGATGCACAAATCATCTTTTTAGATACACCGGGTATTCATAAACCTAAACATAAATTAGGTGATTACATGATGCGTGTTGCTAAAAATACACTTTCAGAAATTGACGCTATTATGTTCATGGTAAACGTTAATGAAGAAATTGGACGTGGCGATGAGTACATCATGGAAATGTTGAAAAATGTCAAAACGCCAGTATTTTTAGTGCTAAATAAAATAGATTTAGTGCACCCAGATGCATTAATGCCAAGAATTGAACAATATAAAGAATATATGGACTTTACTGAAATCGTGCCAATTTCAGCATTAGAAGGGTTAAACGTTGATCATTTTATAGATGTTTTAAAAACATACTTACCTGAAGGGCCGAAGTATTATCCAGATGATCAAATTTCTGACCACCCAGAACAATTCGTAGTAAGTGAGATTATTCGTGAAAAAATCTTGCATTTAACGAGTGAAGAAATTCCACATGCGATTGGTGTAAATGTAGATAGAATGATTAAAGAAAGCGAAGATCGTGTTAGAGTTGAAGCGACAATTTACGTAGAACGCGATTCTCAAAAAGGAATTGTAATAGGTAAAGGTGGAAAAAAACTCAAAGAAGTCGGTAAACGCGCTCGTCAAGATATCGAGATGCTACTTGGCTCAAAAGTATATTTAGAACTTTGGGTTAAAGTTCAAAAAGATTGGCGTAATAAAGTGAATTTTATTCGTCAAATGGGTTATATTGAAGACCAAGATTAAAAATAGTTAGATTAGGGGCCGGTGAAGGAAATGCTCGAAAGACAAAAAGGGATTATTATTAAATCAGTTGACTATGGTGAATCTGATAAAATTATCACTATTTTAAATGAATATGGTGCTAAAATTCCTTTAATGGTTAGACGTGCTAAAAAATCAAGAACTGGCCTACAAGCCCATACGCAATTATTTGTGTATGGCTTATTTATTTATAATAAATGGCGCGGTATGGGGACTTTGTCTTCAATTGATGTCATTAATCAGTATTATGACTTACGTTTAGATATCTTTAATAGTAGTTATGCAACACTTTGCGCAGAAACGATTGATCGCTCGATGGAGCAAGATGAAGTGTCACCATATCATTATCAATTATTACATTTTGTATTGGAAAAAATAGAAGAAGGTGACTCTGCTCAATTAATGTCAATCATTGTATTATTAAAATGTATGAGCCGATTCGGTTTCACAGCTTTCTTTGACCATTCAGCAATTTCTGGAGATACAGACCAATCTCAACTAGTAGCATATAGCTTTAGACTTGACGGTACAATTACTGAAAAAGAACTAACACAAGATCCTCATGCTTTGCGCATTTCGAATAAAACATTTTATTTACTAGATGTTCTTCAAAAATTACCAATTAATAAAATGAATCATTTCAACATTAAACAAGATATTTTAGATGAGATGTCAGAATTACTTATTATGCTTTATAGAGAGTATGCAGGTATGTATTTCAAAAGTCAGAAACTTATAAATCAATTAAAACGGCTTGATGAATAGTCTAAAATCTAAAAAACCACACTTAAACAGATAAGAATGTTTAAGTGTGGTTTAATTTTAGTTATTAAAATGCTACTTTTTCAGCTAAGAATGTTTCTAATTCTGAAATAGGCATACGTACTTGTTCCATAGAATCTCTATCACGAACAGTTACTTGGTTATCTTCTAATGAATCGAAGTCGAAAGTGATACAGTATGGTGTACCGATTTCATCTTGACGACGGTAACGTTTACCGATTGATTGAGATTCATCAAAGTCAACAGAGAATTTAGCGCTTAATTGTTCGAAGATTTTAATTGCTTCTTCTGATAATTTTTTACTTAATGGTAACACTGCAGCTTTATATGGCGCTAAAGCAGGGTGGAAGTGCATAACTGTACGTGCATCTTTACTTCCTTCTACACCTTCTTCTTCATATGCATCACATAAGAAAGCTAATGTAACACGGTCAGCACCTAATGATGGTTCAATACAATATGGAACGTATTTTTCATTTGTTTCAGGATCATGGTATTTGAAATCTTCACCTGAATGTTCACTATGTTTTTTCAAGTCAAAGTCTGTACGACTAGCGATACCCCAAAGTTCGCCCCAACCAAATGGGAAACGATATTCGATATCTGTAGTTGCATTAGAGTAGTGAGATAGTTCTTCTTCATCATGGTCACGTAAACGCATGTTTTCCTCATTAATATTTAAGTCTTTTAACCATTGGCTAGCAAATGTTTTCCAATAGTTTTGCCATTCGATTTCTTCACCAGGTTTACAGAAGAATTCTAATTCCATTTGTTCAAATTCTCTTGTTCTGAAAATGAAGTTACCTGGAGTGATTTCGTTACGGAAAGATTTACCAATTTGACCAATACCGAATGGTAATTTTTTACGCATAGAACGTTGTACATTTTTGTAGTTTACAAAAATACCTTGTGCAGTTTCCGGACGTAAGAAAAGCTCATTAGTAGAGTCTTCAGTTACACCTTGGAAAGTTTTAAACATTAAATTAAATTGACGAATATCTGTCCAATTTGCTGTACCACTAACAGGACAAACAATGCCTTCGTCGTCGATGATTTTTTTCATTTCATCGAAGCTTAAGCCATCAGCAATAAAGTTTTCATCGCCTTTTTCTTTTTGCATGTAGTCTTCAATTAATTTATCTGCACGGTAACGAATTTTACTATCTTTATTATCAATCATAGGGTCATTAAAGTTACCTAAGTGACCAGATGCTTCCCAAGTTTTAGGGTTCATTAAGATAGCAGCATCAATACCAACGTTAAATGGTGATTGCGTAATGAATTTTTGCCACCAAGCTTTTTTAACGTTATTTTTTAATTCAACACCTAATGGACCGTAATCCCAAGTGTTTGATAAACCACCATAAATATCACTACCAGGGAATACAAATCCTCTGTGTTTCGCTAATGATACGATTGTATCCATATCTTTAACCATATAATCTCTCCTTTTTAAATAAAAAACGCCCCAAGACAATAAATAAATGTAAAATCACATTTATTATTATCTTGGGACGAGTTAATTGATTTATCTATATAAAAATAATATAGTTTAAACTAATTTTTAACCCGCGGTTCCACCCAATTTAGTGTAGACACTCGCTTTTATGAATTTAATGATTAGGCCAAGTTATGTTGTTAAGCTCACACCGTCCTTAACTCGCTTAATATTAGTTTAATTCATTGATGATTTATAAGCAAGGATTTGTATGCATTTGTAGGTGTATAAATAAATAGGTATAATAGAAATGAATTTAAAAGGGGTGAAGACCTATAGAACTGAGTAAACGTCAAGAACAGATAATCGAAATTGTTAAAACTGGTGGCCCAATCACTGGAGAGCATATCGCTGAAAAATTACAACTTACTCGTGCTACTTTACGTCCTGACTTAGCTATCCTTACAATGTCAGGATTCCTTGAAGCTAGACCACGTGTTGGCTATTATTATTCTGGTAAATCAAAAAATAAAATTTTGAGTGACCAATTACGTCAATATATCGTTAAAGATTATATGTCACCACCTGTCATTGTGAAAGAAAATATGAGCATTTACGATGCTATTTGTACAATCTTTCTTGAAGATACAGGTACATTATTTATTACTAACGAGAATAATGATTTTATAGGTGTTTGTTCAAGAAAAGACTTATTACGTGCATCTATGATTGGTGAAGACATTCATACAATGCCTGTTGGAGTTAATATGTCTCGAATGCCTAATCTTACTTTTTTAGAGGAACACGAATTAGTCATTTATGCAGCAGATCAAATGATTGAAAAAGAAATCGATTCTATCCCAATTGTTAGAAAAAAAGAAAATAATAAATATCAAGTAGTAGGTCGTATTTCTAAAACAACAATAGCGAAATTATTCGTATCATTATTTAAAGAATAGGTGGTATAACGATGGAAGATATAAAGATTATCATCGCATCCGACTCGATTGGGGAAACTGCAGAACTTGTAGCAAGAGCATGCGTTTCTCAATTTAATCCCAAAGAATGTAAACATGAATTTTTGAGATATCCATATATTGAGACATTTGACAATATCGACGAGGTTATACAAGTTGCTATTGATCAAGACGCTATTATAGTTTATACACTTGTTAAACCAGCAATGAAAGGTTATATGGAAGAAAAAATCGAGAATCATCAACTTAAATCTGTAGATATTATGGGGCCATTAATGGGATTATTAAAAGACTCCTTTAATGAAAACCCATATAATCAACCTGGCAGAGTACATCGATTAGATGACGCTTACTTCAAAAAGATAGATGCCATTGAGTTTGCGGTTAAATATGATGATGGTAAAGACCCTAAAGGCTTACCAAAAGCAGATATTGTGTTGATAGGTGTTTCAAGAACATCAAAAACGCCATTATCTCAATACTTAGCACATAAAAGTTATAAAGTAATGAATGTGCCAATTGTACCGGAAGTCACGCCACCAGAAGCTTTATTTGATATAGATCCTTCTAAATGCATTGCACTTCGTATTAGTGAAGATAAATTAAATCGAATTCGCAAGCAACGATTAAAGCAATTAGGATTAAGTGATTTAGCTAGATATGCAAATGAAGCTCGTATCAAAGAAGAAATTCAATTTTTTGAAGACATTGTTGAACGCATTGGATGTCCGGTAATTGATGTTTCTGATAAAGCTATTGAAGAAACTGCGAATGATGTGCTTCACATTATAGAACAACAAGCAAAATAATTTTAATTTTTAAGCGATAAAGGTATAATATTATGACTAATATTTAATAGGTGATTTATTTTGCGAATTGAACAGTCAGTTATTAATGAAATAAAAGAAAAAACAGATATTCTAGATTTGGTTAGTGAATATGTGAAATTAGAGAAGAGGGGACGCAATTACATCGGTTTGTGTCCTTTTCATGATGAAAAAACGCCATCTTTTACAGTTTCCGAAGATAAGCAAATTTGTCATTGTTTTGGTTGTAAAAAGGGCGGAAATGTTTTTCAATTCACTCAAGAAATTAAAGACATCTCATTTGTTGAAGCAGTTAAAGAGCTAGGTGAACGTGTTAATATTCAAGTTGATGTTGGTAATACTAGTCAACAAACTACGCAAATTGCTTCAGACGATTTAAGTATGATTGAAATGCATGAAAGCATTCAAGAATACTATATGTACGCCTTAATGAAGACGGTTGAGGGTGAAGAAGCGCTTAATTATTTAATGAAGCGTGGATTTACTGAAGAACTGATTAAGTCACGTGGTATAGGTTATGCTCCGAATAGTTCTCATTTTTGCCATGATTTCTTAGAGAAAAAGGGCTATGATATTGAACTTGCTTATGAAGCAGGTTTATTATCACGAAATGAAGAAAACTTCAGTTATTACGACCGTTTTAGAGACCGTATTATGTTTCCGCTAACGAACGCACAAGGCAGAATTGTTGGCTATTCCGGACGAACTTATAATAATCAAGAACCTAAATATTTGAATAGTCCTGAGACACCCATTTTCCAAAAAAGAAGATTACTCTATAATCTTGATAAAGCTAGAAAGTCTATTCGTAAAAATGATGAAGTGATATTACTTGAAGGATTCATGGATGTTATTAAGGCAGATTATTCCGGTCTTAAAACTGTAGTGGCAAGCATGGGTACTGCTTTATCAGATGAGCATATTACTGTTCTTAAAAAGCTCACTTCTAATATTACCCTTATGTTTGATGGGGACTTTGCAGGTCAAGAGGCTACGCTTAAAACAGGCCAAACCTTGTTGCAACAAGGGCTAAATGTGTTTGTTGTGCAGTTACCTAAAAACATGGACCCAGATGAATATATTACAAAATACGGAAAAGAGAAGTTTCTAGAATTTGTTAATAATGAGAAAAAGTCATTTATTTTATTTAAAGTAAATAGTCATAAAGATGAAATTAATAATAATGACTTAGCTTACGAGCGATATCTTAAAGAAGTGACACAAGATATCGCAATGATGAACTCTTCTATCTTGCAAAAGAAAGTGGTTCAAGATGTAGCTGATATATTTAACGTTGATCCAAATACATTAACTAATGATGTTAATTATCAACAACAATATATACCGAATGACGTCTATTATCCATCTGATTATGAAAATCAATATAATGATTATAATGCCCCAAATATATCGGCGATTTTCACGCATCTCAATAAGCAAGAAAAAGCGCAACGAGCTTTGCTTAAGCATTTTATGAATGATAAAGATGTCTTTTTAAATTATCAAAAGGAACTCGAAGATGAAGATTTCACTAATAAATATTTCCAAAGTATTTATCAACTTTTAAAAGAGTATTATGCTGAAAATGATAAATACGCGATTAGTGATATTATCTTATATGTAGATGATAATGATGTGCGAGAAGCAGTGATTGCCTTGGATAATTATGAATTAAATAATGAACCTTATGATAACGAGATTGATGATTATATTAAAAGTATAAATGAACATAAATATGAAGACTCAATTGAAGAATTAAATCATAAATTGCGTGAAGCTTCACGCATAGGCGATGTTGAAATGCAAAAATACTACTTAGGACTAATCGTAAATAAAAATAAACAAAGAATGTAACAAATGGGTTTTATAAATAAATAAGACTAAAAGAAAACCCTTCTCAACCGAGAAAACAAAATGCGTAATGAAGGGAGTTTACTATCTGTAAATGAGCAAATTACGCATGAGTTGCCGAAGAGTGAAAGGGTTTGCCATTAGTCTGTTATATTGAAATATTTTAATATAGTATTTCTATTTAATAACCATTATTGTATAATGGTTATTATGCGCTTTTAATGGGTAAATATGTACCATAAATTAAATGAGAATCAACTTTATCTAATTAAATTTATTTCACAATATATTATTTTGAATTGCTACATGTTAAAATTATTGTGAAATTTTATTTATATTTTTTCTATTATATTGAATTATTATAGAATAAACCCTTAATTGAAAGTTTATATTAAAATTGGGAGGCCTTTTCATGTCTGATAACCAAGTTAAAATTAAAAAACAAACAATTGATCCGACATTAACATTAGAAGATGTTAAAAAACAATTAATTGATAAAGGTAAAAAGGAAGGTCATCTTAGCCATGAAGAAATTGCTGAGAAGCTACAAAACTTCGACATGGATTCAGATCAAATGGATGATTTCTTTGACCAATTAAACGATAATGATATCAGTTTAGTAAACGAAAAAGATAGTTCAGATACGGATGAGAAATTAAATCCGAATGATTTAAGTGCCCCTCCAGGTGTTAAAATTAATGATCCAGTAAGAATGTATCTAAAAGAAATCGGACGCGTTAATCTTCTTAGTGCTCAAGAAGAAATCGAATTAGCTAAACGTATTGAACAAGGTGATGAAGTGGCTAAATCACGCCTTGCAGAAGCTAACTTACGTTTAGTTGTAAGTATCGCTAAAAGATATGTTGGTCGAGGCATGTTATTCTTAGATTTAATCCAAGAAGGTAACATGGGTCTTATTAAAGCAGTTGAAAAGTTCGACTTTAGTAAAGGATTTAAGTTCTCAACTTATGCTACATGGTGGATTAGACAAGCGATTACACGTGCAATTGCAGACCAAGCACGTACTATTCGTATTCCAGTGCATATGGTAGAAACAATTAATAAATTAATTCGTGTCCAAAGACAATTATTACAAGATTTAGGTCGTGATCCAGCACCTGAAGAAATTGGGGAAGAAATGGATTTACCTCCTGAAAAAGTACGTGAAATTCTTAAAATTGCTCAAGAACCAGTATCACTTGAAACACCAATTGGTGAAGAGGACGACAGTCATTTAGGTGACTTTATTGAAGACCAAGAAGCGCAAAGTCCTTCAGATCACGCAGCATATGAATTATTAAAAGAGCAGTTAGAAGATGTATTAGATACGTTAACTGACCGTGAAGAGAACGTTCTCCGCTTAAGATTTGGTTTAGATGATGGTAGAACTCGTACACTAGAAGAAGTAGGTAAAGTCTTTGGCGTTACAAGAGAACGTATCCGTCAAATTGAAGCCAAAGCGCTTAGAAAACTTAGACATCCAAGTCGTAGTAAACGTCTTAAAGATTTCATGGACTAATCATTGATTTGATGATTTAAAGTGAAAAATTCTAAAGACAAATAGAGTTTTATTAAATCTAAATATGACTCGGATATGAAGATAGAGGCTAAGACAATATCATGTCCTGGCCTCTTTTTATAGTAAAAGGAGTTTATTATGATTAATTTAAACGAAAGATTAAAAGCTGTAAGTCGATATTTATTACCTGGTATGATGGCAGATGTTGGGTCAGATCATGCTTATTTGCCTATCTATGCACTCCAAAATAGTCTTTGTCAAACAGCTATAGCAGGTGAAGTGATTAAAGGTCCTTTTGAAGCTGCACAAAGAAATGTAACAGAATATCAATTTAACCACCTAATTAATGTTCGTTTAGGCGATGGGTTAAGTGTGATTAATCAAGATGATAACGTTCAAAATGTTACTATTTGCGGTATGGGTGGCCCTCTAATTGCTAAAATTTTAAATGAGGGTAAAGATAAATTAGAGAACCATCCTCGTTTAATTTTACAAAGCAATATCCAAACTGAAGTATTACGTCAAACATTACAAAACTTAAGTTATGAAATTATTGCAGAAGAAATTATTGAAGAAAAAGGTCACATATACGAAATAGTTGTAAGTGAATATAACGATAATATTGAATACCTAAATAAAGTTAATTTAAAATTCGGACCTAAATTAATTGAACATAAAACATCTATTTTTTACAAAAAATGGCGTAGAGAATTAGAGGCATTAGAACACATTCGTAAACAATTGAATTCAGAAGTTCATCATGAGAGACTTAAAGAGATAGAAAATGAAATATCACTGATTAAAGAGGTGCTAGATGATGAAAATTAAGCAATTAATGTCTGTAATTAATAAGAATGTTCCTTTAAATACTGCAGAAGAGTGGGATAATGTAGGTCTATTGATTGGAAGTAATGATAAGGAAATCACTGGCATATTGACTACTCTGGATTGTACTGATTCTGTAGTTGATCAAGCTATAATGAAAGGGTTTAATACGATAATTGCTCACCATCCCTTAATTTTCAAAGGAATTAAAAATATTACTGATGATGGATATGGTAAATTAATTCGTAAAATTATTTCTAATGATATTCAGCTTATTGCTTTGCATACTAATCTTGATAATCATGTTGACGGCGTTAATGAAATGCTTGCTCAAAAATTAAATCTACAAAATATTAATTTTTTAAATAATGAACAAGAAACGTATTATAAAGTGCAAACTTATATTCCAAAAGAAAATGTTGAAGACTTTAAGGATAGTCTAGATCGTGCCGGTCTAGCGCAAGAAGGTAATTACGAATATTGTTTTTATGAGTCAGAAGGAAGAGGACAATTTAAACCAGTCGGAAATGCTAATCCTCATTTAGGACAAATTGATAGTATTGAATACGTAAATGAAGTAAAAATAGAGTTTATGATTAAAAATCATCAACGATTTTTAGCTGAAAATACGATTATTGAAAATCATCCGTATGAAACACCCGTTTATGACTTTATTAAAATGACCAAAACTGCTAATTATGGTTTAGGTAAAATTGGCGAAATAGCTGAACCTATTGCAATCAAAGACTTTGTAAAGCAAGTGAAACAACAACTTCAAATTCCTAGCGTCAGATTCGCCGGTGATGAGAATGCTATTATACGCAAAGTAGCAGTTATTGGTGGTGCTGGCATTGGCTTTGAACAAATGGCTTATGCTAAAGGAGCAGATATCTTTATTACTGGAGATATTAAACATCATGATGCTTTAGATGCCAAAACGGATGGTATTAATTTACTAGATATTAATCACTATAGTGAATATGTTATGAGAGATGGACTTAAAGACTTATTAAATCAATGGTTGTTTGAATTCAGTATTGATTTTAAAATTGAATCCTCTGATATTAATACTGATCCTTTCACTTATATGTAACAAAAAAATATACTACAAGAATGATACAAGGAGGCAAAATCGATGCCAAATCATCCATTTGAATTATTTAATTTAGATTCAAAATTAATCGATGCTGTTAAAGACCTTAATTTTGAAAAACCAACTGAAATACAAAATAGAATTATTCCAAGAATTAAAAAGGGCGTTAATTTAATCGGTCAATCACAAACAGGAACTGGTAAATCTCATTCCTTTTTATTACCTTTAATGGATTCAATTAATCCAGAAGTTCAAGAACCCCAAGCTATTGTTGTGGCGCCAACACGTGAATTAGCACAACAATTATTCCAAGCTGCTAGTCATTTAGCAAAATTCAAAACCGATGTAAAAGTAAGCTTATTTATCGGCGGTACGGATATTGAAAAAGATAAACAACGTACTAATATTCAACCACAATTAGTTATTGGTACGCCTACACGAATCAATGACTTAGCTCAAAGTGGTCATTTACATGTACATCTAGCATCATATCTAGTAGTGGACGAAGCAGACTTAATGATTGATTTAGGTTTAATCGAAGACGTAGACTATATTGCAGCTCGCTTAGATAATGAAGCAAATATTGCAGTATTTAGCGCTACCATTCCGAAATCACTTCAACCATTTTTAAATAAATATTTAAATAATCCAGATTTCGTAGTCGTTGATTCTAAATCTCAAAATAAGAAGAATATTGAATTTTATTTAATTCCTACTAAAGGTACAGAAAAAGTTGAAAAAACACTTCAATTGATTGATATATTAAATCCTTATTTATGTATCGTATTCTGTAATAGTAGAGACAATGCTAATGAATTAGCTGATTCACTCAATGAAGCTGGCATTAAAGTCGGTATGATTCACGGTGGTTTAACGCCTAGAGAGCGTAAACAACAAATGAAACGTATTCGTAATTTAGACTTCCAATATGTCATTGCTAGTGATTTAGCATCTCGTGGGATCGATATTGAAGGCGTAAGTCATGTTATCAACTTTGATGTCCCGAAAGATATTGATTTCTTTACACACAGAGTTGGTAGAACAGGTCGCGGCAATTATAAAGGTGTAGCTATCACAATGTATAGTCCTGATGAAGAACACAATATCTCTTTAATTGAAGATAAAGGCTATCATTTTGAAAATGTTGACGTCAAAAATGGCGAGTTAACACCGATAAAAGCTCATAATGTTAGACGTAAACGTGAAAGAAAAGACGATCACTTAACAAATGAAGTCAAACATAAAGTCAGAAGTAAAACTAAAAATAAAGTTAAACCAGGTTATAAAAAGAAATTCAAACGTGAAGTTGAAAAAATGAAACGTCAAGAACGTAAACAATATAGTAAGCGTCAAAATAGACAACAAAGAAAGAATAATAAAAAAGGATAGGTGAATAGCATGTTAATTGGTTCTCACGTATCAATGAGTGGCAAAAAAATGTTAGAAGGTTCTGCTGAAGAGGCACATAAATATGGCGAATCTACATTTATGATTTATACTGGTGCACCACAAAATACACGTAGAAAAAGTATTGAAGACTTAAATATTGAAAACGGCCATAAAGCAATGGAACAATATGGTTTATCTAATATTGTAGTACATGCGCCATACATTATTAATATTGCCAATACTACTAAACCTGAAGTATTTGAATTAGGCGTAAACTTTTTACAAAATGAAATTGAACGCACGCAAGCTATCGGTGCTAAAGATATTGTTTTACATCCTGGCTCTCACGTTGGTGCTGGTGCAGATAAAGGTATCGAACAAATTATTAAAGGATTAAATGAAGTACTTACACACGATAATGATGTGCGCATTGCGCTTGAAACTATGGCTGGTAAAGGTTCAGAAGTAGGTCGTAACTTCGAAGAAATCGCACGTATCATCGACGGCGTGACTCATAACAATCGTTTATCTATTTGTTTCGATACATGTCATACACATGATGCTGGCTACAATATTAAAGAAGACTTTGATGGTGTATTAAATGAATTTGATAAAATTATTGGATTAGACCGAATCAAAGTCGTGCATGTTAACGATAGTAAAAATGAACAAGGCGCTCACAAAGATAGACATGAAAACATTGGATTTGGTCATATTGGATTCGACGCGTTAAGTTATGTCGTTCATCATGATGCATTCAAAAATATTCCTAAAATCTTAGAAACGCCATACGTTGGTGAAGATAAGAAAAATAAAAAACCACCTTATAAATTTGAAATCGAAATGTTAAAATCTCAACAATTCGACCCAGATTTAAAAGATAAAATTCTTCAACAATAAAATATGATTTATTGATAAGTCTATTAAGAGGAAATTAAGTGTTAACACTTAGTTTCTTCTTTTATTTTCATAAGTCGTAAACATTACTATTTACAAACTGAATCAATAATTGTATAGTATTAAACGAGGTGAAATCATGAGCCAACCCGTATTTGAATTAAAAAATATTGATTACTTTTTCGA
>NZ_PPRD01000009.1 GCF_002902575.1 Staphylococcus croceilyticus
ACGAAGTATTGTAAATAAAGAAGCCAGTAAATGAATTTATAAAAAACTCATTTACTGGCATTTTTGCTAGGAATTATGTCCCAGCCTCATTATATAAATTACTTAATATCTACGATTTTAACGTTAATTTCGCCACCATTTGGAAGTGGTACGCGAACTTCACCATTTAAATTTTTACCAATTAAAGCTTTAGCCATTGGTGATTCGTTAGAAATTTTACCTTTGAATGCATCTGCTTCAGCAGAACCAACGATTTGGTAACTTTCTTCTTCGTCACCAGGTAATTCAACGAATGTTACTGTTTTACCGATTTGTACTACATTGTTATCGCCAGTATCTTCAATAATTAAAGCATAGCGTAACATATGTTCAATACGTTGAATATCTTGTTCGATAAAACCTTGTTCATCTTTAGCTGCATCGTACTCTGAGTTCTCAGATAAGTCACCAAATGAACGTGCAACTTTAATTTTTTCAACTACTTCTGGACGTTTAACCGTTTTTAATTCTTCTAATTCTTGTTCTAATTTTTCATAACCTTCTTGAGTCATTGGATATTGTTTTTGATTTTCCATTATGTCATCTTCCTTTTCACATACTAAGATTTAACTTCTAGAATTGATAAAAAATAATGCAATATTAGAATACTCGTAAGTTATTGTTTACTTACAAGTGTTTGGATTTTAGTTGTCATTATATCAATTGCGACCTTATTACTTCCACCTTCTGGGATAATAATATCTGCATAGCGTTTAGTAGGTTCAATAAATTGATTATGCATAGGTCTGACAACATTTAAATATTGATTGATTACTGATTCCATTGAACGACCACGCTCTTTAGTATCTCTTACTAATCGGCGTAAGATTCTTAAGTCGGCGTCAGTATCAACATATATTTTAACATCCATCACATCACGTAAAGTTTTATTTTCTAATGCAAATATACCTTCTACGATAATAACATCTTTAGGCTCAAATGCAATCGTTTCATCACTTCTTGTGTGATTAGCGTAGTCATATGTTGGTACTTCTACAGCGTGACCATTACGTAAGTCTTTTAAATTTTCAATTAATAAATCATTATCAAATGCGAAGGGATGGTCATAGTTCGTTTCTAAACGTTCTTCAAACGTTAAATGTGATTGATCTTTATAATAATAATCCTGGGCTAATAAAGCTACACTATGGCCTTCTAAATTCTTCATGATTTCATTAGTAACTGTTGTTTTTCCAGAACCAGATCCGCCTGCAATACCAATAATAGTTGTGTTCGTCATTAGCCGATTTCCTTTCTCATCATGTTGTTAGGATAAATAGGATGATTCACCTTAATTTGGACGATTTGAAGTGGATGACGTGCAGCATCTAAGCTATTTCCTTCTTCGTCATAAATTTCATCAATAACTTGTTTGAAGCTTTCAATTTCAGGACCGAAGAATTCAATTTCTTGACCAGGTTTAAAATGGTTACGTTGTTGGATAGTTGCTATTTGAGATTCAGAATCATAGTCTAATACTAATCCACAGAAATCATAAGGTGATTTTTTATTTTGTTGTAAGCCAAACATTTGCTCTTCATAACCTGGTGTACCTTCAAAGAAAGCAGGTGCTGTATCTCTATTAGCACATTTATCTAACTCAGTTAGCCACTCTGGTTTAATTTTAAAATTGTCAGGGTCTTCTGCATATGCATCAATCACTTTTCTATAAACAGAAACTACCGTAGCAATATAGTGAATTGATTTCATACGACCTTCGATTTTAAGTGAGTCGATACCGATATCCATCATTTGTGGGATTGATTCTATTAATTTTAAATCTTTGGGGCTCATAGCGAAAGGCATTACATCCCCATCTTGATAATATAAATCAAGTTCTCCGTCTGCATCGACAGAAAGTAAATCATAATCCCAACGACAACTTTGACAGCAACCGCCTCTATTAGAATCTCGTGCTGTCATATGGTTACTTAACGTACATCTACCAGAATAAGCGATACACATTGCTCCATGAATGAATGCTTCAATTTCAATATCGACATTCTCTTTCATTTCCTTCATTTCCATAGCACCAGTTTCACGAGCTAATACAACGCGATCTAAACCTTCTTCTTTCCAATATTCTACAGCTTTATAGTTAGAAAGAGATTGTTGCGTAGATAGATGGATTTCTAATCTTGGTGCTACGCGTTTACATGCTTCAATAATAAGTGGATCAGCCACTATGATTCCAGTCGCACCTGTTGCGTCTAATTCCATTAAATATGATTCTAAGCCATCGATATTTTCATCATGCGCAATAATATTTGTAGTAACATAGATTTTTGCGCCATATTGATTAGCGAATTCAACGCCTTCTTTAATTTCTTCCAAAGTGAAATTATCCGCATTAGATCTTAAACCATATTCTTGTCCGCCTAGGAATACAGCGTCTGCGCCATAATGTACAGCAATTTTTAATTTTTCTAAATTACCAGCAGGCGCTAATAATTCAGGTTTTTTAACTTTAGATTTACTTGTTGAATTAATTTCAGTTAATGTTTTCATATAAGCGCCCCCTTTTAATAAACAGTCTGTTTGTATAAAAATCCTTCATCAAATGGACGATGTTCTGGTTGAATTTCTTCAATAGGATCTACTAACATAAATTTTTCATCTTCATATGCTTCAGGATCTTCATTATATAAATCTATAGCTTCTCTATATTGAGTCGTTACAGTATTAATATATTCTTCACTTTGCAAGACGCCATCAATTTTAAATGAATCAATGCCAGCTTCAAAGAACGGTTCAAGTTCTTCAATTAAGCAGATATCATTTGGTGACATAATATGTGTACCATTATAATCTTCGAATACAGGATATTTATTATCACGTTCTTCATCATATAACAATAACGCAGTATCACCTTTATCACGTTGAATTTTCATTTGTCTATCTTGGAATGTATAATAATTACCAAGTAACATACGTTTAGATTGGAACATACAAGTCATGCCATGTACCTGGACTTCTATTTCTACAGCGGCATTCTCTTTAATATTAATAATTTCATCTAAGTTTAATTCACGTGCTAATACTGCTCTTTGCGCGCCTCTTTTCCCCCAATAATTACATTGGAAGTAATTCGTCACGATAGTTTCAGCATCCCAATTAAGAGGGATTGGATTATTTTGTTGCTTAACGAACATCACTACAGCTGGATCACCAAATATAATTCGATCAACGTTAATTTCATGTAAGAAATTGATATAATCTTCAAGCGCATTTAAATGATAATTATGGAAAATGCCATTTACAGCAACATAAACTTTTTTCTCATTGTCATGTGCTAATTTAACAGCTTGTTTAATATCGTCACGATCGAATTCTCCAGCTAATCGTAATCCAAATTTTGGTTCCCCAATAACAAATGCATCAGCACCTAAATCAATTAATGTTTCCATATGAGCTAGTGATTTAGGAGTAACTAGTAATTCTGTCATTTTTATTCTCCTTTAATAGATATGGCTAACCCATCATCCATATTCACAAAATTAGTTTGATAATTTTCTTGTGTCATTAACCAAGCATTGAATTTCTGCACTTTTTTTACCATTTGTTTAACGTTTCTTGAGCGAACAACATCTATATCCGCTACGAACCCGTGATAAAGTACATTATCTGTAATGACAAGCCCGCCCTTTTTAAGTAATGGCGTATATAATTCAAAGAATTTTTTGGATTGTGCTTTAGCCGCATCAATAAATATCATATCGTATTCTTGATCATTAACATTAGAATACTGTTCCAAAGCATTACCTTCTATAAGCCTAATTTGATTTTGGTAACCAAACTTTTCAAAATTTGGTTTAGCTTGATAAATCATATCTTCATCTCGTTCAATTGTCGTCACATTTATATCATCTGAAATTGAAGCGAATTGCATTGAACTATAGCCGATAGCTGTTCCTATTTCAAGTATATTTTTAGCTTGGTGTATTCTTATTAATTGTTTTACCAATTCAAGAGATAATCTATCTATAATAGGCACAGCATGTTCTTCAGCATAGGCTCTTAATTTTTCAATATGATTATCTGTTTTTTCATGTATTTCAAGTAAATACTGTTGATTTGCTTCCATTTTTTACTTCCTTTTAAAATACAAAATAACATTAAAAATAATCAGTCTATTTACTGGAAGTTTTACTCCTTAAAAAAAGTTTCAATTCGAAAAACTTATGTGTTTAATGACTGATTGAATGATTAATATATGCTTATAAGATTTAAACTTTATATATTTTACCATAGTTTTAGGCTAAATTTAAGAACGAATTTGGAAAACGAGACCTTTGTATCTGATTTGAAACAATCATACTATAAAAAATTTTAGTAAATATAACCTCCTACTGCTCAGATTGACAAATAAATATCACATAAAAAACTCCTCCATAAATAATTCGTATTATGGAGGAGTTTTTTTTATTCAACTACACATGAAAAGAATAGCTATTAAGCCTCTATTCTTCCATGTTTGTATTAACGACTTCTTCAATCATATCCCATTCTTCATCAGTTTCGATTGGGACTAGTTTACCACCGTCGCCTGATTCATCAGGTTCATTAATCATTGGGATAAGTTCAATCATATCATCGTCATCTGATTGAGCGCCTTCTTCAGCTAAAATAACATATTCTTTTTTGAATTCTGGGTGATAGAATTCTAACATCTTTCTGTATAAAACTTCATTACCATCTTCATCAAATAACGTTAATAATTCTTCTTCATTACTAATATTTAACTCAGAGTTATGGTCGTGATTATGTTCAGTCATAATTTAATTCTCCTTTATTGGATAGAGTCTATATAGCCTTGCAAGATAAAGACAGCGGCCATTTTATCAATAACTTTCTTTCTCTTTTGTCTTGAAACGTCTGCTTCAAGTAGTGAGCGTTCAGCAGCCATTGTACTTAAGCGCTCATCCCACATAATTATTTCTATGTTTGGTAATGCTTCTTGTAGCAGCTCCTTGTATTGTAACGAAGCTTCGCCACGAAATCCAATAGAATTATTCATATTTTTTGGTAGACCAATTACTACTGAACCTACATTGTGTTCTTTAATAATTGTTACTAATTTATCAATACCAAATTCGTTATTTTCCTCATTAATTCTTAGAGTGTCTAATCCTTGAGCAGTCCATCCCATTAAATCGCTAATTGCAATGCCTACAGTTTTACTTCCTACATCTAAACCTAAAATCTTGTGTGTTAACATAAATTATTGCTTATGCTCTTTAAGATAGTTTGAAACAAGTTCTTCCATAATTACATCTCGATCAATATGACGGATTTGATTACGGGCATCGTTTTGACGTGGTATATATGCTGGATCTCCAGATAATAAATAACCAACAATTTGATTTACAGCATTATAGCCACGTTCTTCAAGTGTTCGATGTACGTTGTTTAAGACTGATTCGACATTTTCTTTAGGGATTTCTTCATAGTTAAACTTCATTGTTTTATCAATATTTTCCATAGATGCGACACTCCTCTAATACGAATTATCTTACATAATAATTTTACACTAGTTGATTACAAAGTTATAGGTTTTTAATGTAATCTTTAATAAAGCGTAATGAATTTGAGATATTTTCTGGTTCAGTACCGCCACCTTGAGCCATGTCAGGACGGCCACCACCTTTACCACCAACAACAGGAGCCATATTTTTAATAATATCTCCAGCTTTAATTTGGTTAGTATATTCTTTAGGGACTGTTGCGATTAGTGAAACTTTGCCGTTTACTTCACTTGCTAAAATGATGATAGCATCTTGTTGTTTTGATTTAAAGTCATCCATTGTTTGTCTAATTTGTTTAGGATTTGAAACTTCAACTTCAGTAGCAAGTACTTTGAAACCATTAATTGTTTCAATTTGATCCTCAATATTACCCATTTTAAGTGATGTGATTTCTTTATTGCGTTGTTCTAATTGTTTATGAAGTTCTTTTTGTTCATCTTGAATTTGGACTACTTTATCATAGACTTGATTATCTGATTTAACTTTTAATTGAGTTTTAATAGCATTGAATTTGTTTTGGACTTCTTCTAGATATAAGAATGCAGCTTTACCAGTTAATGCTTCGATACGTCTTACACCTGCGCCAGTACCTGATTCACTTACAATTTTAAATAAACCAATTTCAGCTGTATTATCTACGTGAATACCACCGCATAACTCGATTGAGAATGGCGCCATATTTACTACACGCACGATATCGCCATATTTTTCACCGAATAATGCCATAGCGCCCATTTCTTTAGCTTCAGCTATTGGCATTTCTTGAATATGAACAGAGATACCTCTCCAAATTTCTTCATTTACGCGTCTTTCCACTTGATCAATTTCTTCTTGTGTCATTGGACCGAAATGAGAGAAGTCAAATCTTAATCTTTCACTTTCAACTAAAGATCCAGCTTGGTTAACATGCTCGCCTAATACTTCTTTTAATGCAGCGTGTAATAAGTGTGTAGCACTGTGGTTCTTTTGAATATCTTTACGTTCATCGCGATTTACACTTGCATCTACTTCGCTGTTAACAGTAACTTGTCCAAATTGTACGACACCTTTATGCAAGTTTTGGCCATTTGGCGCTTTAGTTACTTCTTGAACTTCGATTTCAAAATTATCATTTCCTACAGTACCTCTATCAGCTACTTGTCCACCACTAACAGCATAGAAAGGTGTTTCTTTTAGAATAAAGTAAACTGTTTCGCCAGCCTCTACACTTTCAACTTTTTCACCGTTGAAAATTAGATCTGTTAATGTAGTTTGATAATCAGTAGTTTCATAACCTACAAATTTACTATCTGTATTAATATTTTTTAATACATCACTTTGTACTTGCATAGATTGAGAACTTTGACGTGCTTCTCTAGCGCGAGTACGTTGTTGTTGCATTTCTTCTTCAAAAGTCGCCATATCAACGCTAATGCCTTCTTGGCTTGATAATTCTTCAGTAAGTTCAATTGGGAAACCATATGTGTCATATAGTTTGAATGCATCAGAACCATTAATTTCATGCGTAGAAGCTTTCGCTTTATCAATTAATTGATTTAAAATCGTTAAGCCTTCTTGTAATGTTTCGTGGAAACGTTCTTCTTCAGATTTCACTACACGTTTAATGAATGCAGCTTTCTCTTTAACATTTGGATAATAAGGTTCCATAATCTCAGCCACGATATCTACTAATTTATACATGAATGGTTCATTAATACCAAGACTTTGACTAAATCTTACTGCACGACGTAATAAACGACGCAATACATAACCTCGGCCTTCATTTGATGGTAACGCACCATCTGAAATCGCAAAAGCAATTGTTCTTATATGATCAGCAATAACTTTAAACGCCACATCTTGTTCAGGAACGTCTAAATATTTTTTTCCTGAAACATTTTCAACCTCATGAATGATAGGCATAAATAAGTCTGTTTCATAGTTAGTACGAACATTTTGTGAGATAGAAGCCATACGTTCTAACCCCATACCAGTATCAATATTTTTATTTGGTAGCGGTGTGTACGTATTATCTTTATTATGGTTAAACTCACTGAATACTAAGTTCCATACTTCTAAATATCTTTCATTTTCTCCGCCTGGATACATTTCTTCAGCAGGATCATCTTGACCATATTCTTCACCACGGTCATAGAAGATTTCAGTATTCGGACCTGAAGGACCTTCACCAATATCCCAGAAGTTACCTTCAATTCTAATAATGCGACTTTCTTCAAGACCAACTTCTTCATTCCATAAACGGTATGCTTCTGTATCTTCTGGATGAATCGTTACATATAATTTTTCCGGTTCCATACCCATCCATTTTTCACTAGTTAAGAATTCCCATGCAAATTCAATTGCTTCTTTTTTAAAGTAATCTCCAATAGAGAAGTTTCCTAACATTTCAAAGAATGTATGGTGTCTAGCAGTAAAACCAACATTTTCAATATCGTTCGTTCTAATTGCTTTTTGAGAGTTAACAATTCTAGGTTTTCTAGGTGTTTCACGACCATCGAAGTATTTTTTTAATGTTGCTACACCAGAGTTAATCCATAATAAAGAGTCATCATCAATGGGTACTAATGGTGCAGAAGGCTCAACCATATGCCCTTTTTCAACAAAGAAATCAATATACATTTGACGAATGTCACTTGCTTTTAAATTTTTCATTTATTCCACTCCTAAACATTCTTTATTTTTGAAAATTAAAGAAAAACAAAAAAACGCCCATCCTCAATCAAGGGACGAACGTTTTCGCGGTACCACCCTAGTTATAAACACACTGACTATATCACAATACCATCTATGTTTATCACTTAATTACAATATGAAACTATCATGAAGTAGCGTTCAACAATTAACCTTGCACTTTTCACCAACCAGTGCATCTCTAAAAGTGTTTAGATTGCCTACTCATCTTCATGTGAATTTAAATTTATTTTAAGTATTTTTCAGTTAAATGTCAACGTTCTACAAAGTCATATGGTGAAACGTCATCCATATTAATCATTGGATTAATTTGATAAATTGTTGCTTCACTTAATACAATTTGGTCTTGAATATCATCTACGTTCTTATCATCTGTCTCATTTATATTAGAAGCGCCAGTCTTAGCATGTTCATCTTGAGTAGAAGTGTTTTCAGAAGAAATATCTACTTCAAAGTAAGCAAGAATCAGTTCACGTAATTGCGTTTGACGCGTTTGTCCTTGCGTATTTAAGCCAATTTCGAATGCTTTTGGATCACCTAATAAAACAAGTGATTGTTTAGCTCGAGTAAGCCCAGTATATAGTATTGGACGTTGTAACATTCTAAAATATTGTTTAACTATCGGCATAATAACGATTGGAAATTCTGAACCCTGCGATTTATGAATCGATGTACAGTAGGCATGCGTTAATTCTAATAAATCTTGACGAGTGAACGTGATTTCGTTGCCTTCAAAGTCCACGATAAGTACATCTTTATTGAGCGCATTTTCCTTTGCCCAGAAAATGCCGACAATGACGCCAATATCGCCATTAAAAATATTATCATTAGGTCTATTCACTAATTGGAGTACTTTATCCCCTTTTCGGAATTTAATATCTCCAAATTCAATTTCTCTAACATCATCTTTTTTAGGATTAAGAATGTCTTGCAATACTTGATTAAGTCGCTTTATTCCAGCGCTCCCTTTATACATCGGCGCTAACACTTGAATATCGCTCATATCATAGCCTTTATTAACTGCACTTGAAACAACCTTTTCAACAACATCAGGAATTTGATCAACGTTACAGTTAATAAAACTTCTATCATGATAACGCTTCGTAATATCAATTGGTTCACCATGTTTCATACGATGTGCCAAATCAATAATACTTGAACCATCTTGCTGACGATACACTTCAGTAAGATTAACACGTGGTAAAGCATTAGAGTCTATTAAATCTTTAAATATTTGACCAGGACCTACTGAAGGTAGTTGGTCTTCATCGCCTACTAAAATAATTTGTGCATCTAAGGGCACAGCACTTAGAAATTGATGGAATAACCACGTATCCACCATAGACATCTCATCTATAATTATTAATTTAGCATTAATTTCATTATCTAAAATGTCTTCAGGTTGCGTATCCTGATTCCAACCTATTAGACGATGAATCGTCATAGCTTCTAGTCCTGTTGACTCTTGAAGACGCTTAGAGGCACGTCCAGTAGGCGCAGCTAAGACAATCGGATAATCATCTTCTTCATAATCAGAATAATTTAATGATAAACCATGAATTTCAGCATATAATTCAACGATTCCTTTAATAACAGTTGTTTTACCTGTTCCAGGCCCACCTGTTAAAAGCATAATTTTAGAATTAATAGCAGTTTGCAAGGCTTCTTTTTGCGAAGGCGCATAACTCACATTATTACTATCTTCAATCTCACCAATGTGCAACTGTAAATCAGACTGTTCAATTTCTTTAAGTTTATTTTTATACGTTTTTATACGATATAAGTTTTGCACGCTTTTTAACTCAGAATAATATAGACTAGGTATAGCTACACGATCGTTTTCAAACACAAGTTTACTTTCTTCCGCCAGAATTTGTAGTACTTCTTCTAATTGATGACCCTCTACTACCTCTTCATTGCGCGGGTCACTTAACATTTCTTGTGTAACTTCTATCACAAATTGGTGGGATAAGTATGTATGACCTTGTTTAATACATTCTTCTTCTAATGTATATAAGAGTCCTGCTTTCAATCTTTCTGGATCATTAAATTCGATTCCATTATTGCGCGCTAGTGTATCAGCTTTTTGAAATCCAATTCCTTTCACATCATAAACAAGTTGATAGGGATTTTTCTCTAATACATTTAAAGTTTCTGATTGATAAAATTGATAAATCGCCATCGATAATTTAGGCCCAAATCCTAAGTCATGTAAGCGAATCATCACTTTTTCCGATTCTTGATTTGCGCTAACTTGTTCAGCTATTTGCTGCTGTTTCTTTTTAGGTAAACTCGGTACTTTTTCTAAAACAGTAGCATCATTCAAAATGTCATTAATTGCATTTTCACCTAATGTATTTACAATATTTTGAGCCGTTTTCTTCCCTATTCCTTTGAAAAGGTCACTCGATAAGTAACTCACAATCGCATCTTTAGTTTGCGGTAACTCTTTTTCAAATGTTTCAGCCTTTAACTGTTTACCATAACGAGGATGTTCAACTACTTGTCCTTTAAAAGTATAAACATCGCCTT
Organism: Staphylococcus croceilyticus; assembly: GCF_002902575.1. Taxonomy (GTDB): domain Bacteria; phylum Bacillota; class Bacilli; order Staphylococcales; family Staphylococcaceae; genus Staphylococcus; species Staphylococcus croceilyticus. The sequence goes on from NZ_PPRD01000009.1 coordinate 10,788, forward strand.
CAGCAATATTTGGAAAGAACCCTACAACTGTGGGCAAATTATCAAATGATTCATTTGTTTCAATGGTATCGACTTTAAGAACAGTATAAAAATTATCTTGGTTCTGAAATAAAATAGCATCTACTGTTCCTTTAATCATTGAATAATCAAATAGTGTAGGGTCTGACATATTATTCCTCCTGCGCTTTTAAAGATTGAAATGTTTGTTTCGCATGTTGACTTAACAAGTGTTTAGGATCGATTTCAATCGCTTTATCAAAATAAGCAATCGCCTCGTCTACATCTTCTGTTTCCATGTATGTGGCAAGTCCTAAATTATATAAAGCATCAACATGTTTGGAATCGATAGTAAGTACTTTATTTAACTGTTTAATAGCTTCTTTAAACAATTCTAAATGACATAACACTAATCCATATTGGAACTGAACTTCCGCATCATTATTATTATCTAGTTCAGCTGCTGTCATTAAGAACGGCATAGCTTCTCTGTGAGAATCTAATTGATTAAATGCCATGCCAATCATATAGTTTGTATCCACTTTATCCATATCATGCTTTAAAGCAAGTTGATATAGCTTGATAGCTTCTTGATAACGGTCCTGATTATAGTATAAGTTAGCTAAATTATAATAAACTGCACCATTCTTGTCATCAATTGTAATAGCTTTTTGGAAAAAGCGCTCCGCTTTCTCAACTTCCCCAGCGTCTGCTAAAACAATACCAGCATTGATATAATTTTCAACTACATTTGGTTCTTCTTCAATATTATTAAATAATGCTTGTAAAGCTTGCTCTAACTGCCCTTCTTTTATCCATTCATAAATTGTTTCTTGATTTACCATTACAAATCTCCTCAATTTTATGTATTATTTACGTTCATAATATTCAAAAAGAAAAGAACTGGGACAAAAATTTCCCAGCCCTTCATGAATATATTTAAATTAAACTACGTAACTTAATTGGCCAGTCGTTTTGTATACATCATCAATTGTAGCGCCACCAAGACAAACTTCTTCATCATAAAATACAACTGCTTGTCCAGGAGTAATCGCACGTACAGGTTCATCAAAAGTAACGCGAATAGAATTATCATTCTCTTTTTGTACAAATACTTTAGTATCTTTTTGACGATATCTAAATTTAGCTGTGCATTCAAATCCTTTTTCTAAGTCAACAGGATTAACGAATGAGAAGTCAGAAGCGATAAGATAATCGCTATATAATGCTTCATGATGGAAACCTTGTTCAACGTATAATACGTTGTCTTGTAAGTTCTTACCAACTACAAACCAAGGATCGCCGTCTCCACCAATACCTAAACCATGACGTTGACCAATCGTATAATACATTAATCCACTGTGCATCCCCATTTTCTTACCATCTAATGTTCTCATTTCTCCTGATTGAGCTGGAAGATATTGTGATAAGAATGATTTAAAATTACGTTCACCAATAAAGCAAATACCTGTAGAATCTTTTTTCTTAGCAGTAGCTAAATCCTGTTCTTCTGCAATTCTACGTACTTCTTTTTTCTCAATATCACCAATTGGGAACATTACTTTAGATAATTGTTGTTGTGATAATTGGTTTAAGAAATAAGTTTGGTCTTTATTATTATCTACGCCTCTTAACATTTCTACATGACCATCTTCATGACGACGAATACGAGCATAATGTCCTGTTGCCACATAGTCTGCACCTAGTTTAAGCGCATGTTCTAAGAATGCTTTAAATTTGATTTCTTTATTACACATTACATCTGGATTAGGAGTGCGTCCTTTTTTATATTCATCTAAAAAGTAAGTAAATACTTTATCCCAATATTCTTGTTCAAAGTTAACTGCATAATAAGGTATACCGATTTGGTTACATACAGCTATTACGTCATTATAATCTTCTGTTGCTGTACAAACGCCATTTTCGTCTGTGTCGTCCCAGTTTTTCATAAAAATACCAATGACATCATAACCTTGTTCTTTTAAAACATGTGCAGTAACTGAACTATCTACGCCACCAGACATACCAACTACAACGCGTATATCTTTGTTTGACAATTTTATTCCTCCTTAAATTTATGATAAATTTTATGAATTTCAGCTACGATATATTTAATTTCTTGCTCAGTCGTTTGTTCATTAAAACTAAAGCGTACTGAATGTTTAGCACGTTCTTCATCTTCATACATCGCTGCTAAAACGTGTGAAGGAGTAGTTGACCCAGCCGTACATGCTGATCCAGAAGAAACATAAATATTAGCTAAGTCTAACAATGTTAACATTGTTTCTACATCTATAAATGGGAAATATAAATTTAATATATGCCCTGTTGTTTCTACCATAGAACCATTCACTTCGAAAGGAATTGCACGTTCTTGTAAGCTCACTAAAAACAATTCTTTTAGCTGCATCAAATGGATATTGTTATTATCTCTATTTTCATCAGCGAGTTCTAAAGCTTTCGTTAAACCAACGATTTGCGCTAAATTTTCAGTTCCAGCACGTCGTTTCGTTTCTTGTTCCCCACCTAATTGAGAGAATTCGATAGGCGTCTTATCTTTAACTAGTAATACACCCACGCCTTTAGGACCTCCGAATTTATGTGCAGTGACACTCATAGTATCGATTTTGAAGTCTTCAAATTTTATATCAAGATGACCCACAGCTTGCACAGCGTCAACATGTAGTAATGCACTTGATTGAGCAACGATATCTTCAATATCATAAATAGGTTCAACTGTGCCAACTTCGTTATTAACAAACATGATTGAAACTAAAATAGTATCTTCAGTTAACGCTTCTTCTAACTGATCTAGGTCTACTTTACCTGTGTCATCTACATCTAAATAAGTAACATCATATCCTTCTTTTTCTAACTCTTCAAAGACATGAAGTACTGAATGATGTTCGATTTTAGTAGTAATGATATGATTCCCTAAATGTTCATTTTCATAAACTAAACCTTTAATAGCAGTGTTGTTAGATTCAGTTGCACCACTTGTAAAAATCACTTCACTTGGTTTAGCACCTAGAAGCTTAGCGACTGTTCTTCTTGATTCATCTAAATAACGACGGGCATCTCGCCCTATTGTATGAATTGAAGATGGATTACCATAATGCGATTGGTAAATTTCCATCATTGCATCTATAACTTCTGGTTTAACTGGGGTAGTTGCAGCATAATCTGCATATACTTCCATTATTTTGTACACTCCTCACAATATTATCAATGTTCCTATAATAGCACCTAACCATCAATTTTTCTACATTGTTGTTTGTAACTTCATTACTTCATATTTTAACATTTATCCCTTCTCTATTTATATATTTTTTATTTTTGAAAATGTCTTCATTATATGCAGTGAGCAAATTAATAACTCATCGTCGTCTATCTTGTTACACTAAACCATAGTAAAAAATAAAGGAGTCTTTGCAAATGTCTAATATGAAATTTTCTGCACTTAATTTAGTGCCTATTAAAGAAGGTCAAAGTGATAAAGACGCCATTAACGATATGGTTGCGTTAGCTCAAAAACTTGATGAGCTTGATTATGAAAGATATTGGATTGCTGAACACCATAATGCGCCTAACCTAGTAAGTTCAGCTACAGCATTGCTTATTCAACATACATTAGAACATACTCAAAATATCAAAGTAGGTTCAGGCGGTATCATGTTACCTAACCACGCACCTTTAATAGTGGCAGAACAATTTGGTACGATGGAAACCCTTTTCCCAAATAGAGTGGATCTTGGTTTAGGAAGAGCGCCTGGTACGGATATGATGACAGCAAGTGCGTTACGCCGAGATCAACATAACGGCGTGTATGCCTTTCCAGAAGAAGTGGAACAACTTCAAACGTACTTCGGTCCAGGCAATAAGCAAGCATATGTGCGCGCTTATCCAGCGGTAGGAAAAAATGTGCCATTATATATTCTGGGTTCATCAACGGATTCTGCCCATTTAGCAGCACGTAAAGGTTTACCTTATGTATTTGCTGGACATTTTGCTCCTCAACAAATGAAAGAAGCGATTCAAATTTATAAGGAACTATTTGAACCTTCTGAGGTATTACAAGAGCCTTATATGATAGTTTGTTTAAACGCTATCGTCGCTGAAACAGATGAAGAAGCTGAATATTTAGCAAGTACGTTGGCTCAAGTGTTTATTGGTATTGCGCGTGGTAGAATGCAGCCGGTTCAACCACCAACAAATGATTTACAAGGATTATTGACACCACGTGAATATGAAATGGCTAAACAACGATTTAATGATTCATTAGTGGGTTCTGAGGCTACGGTTAAACAGAAATTAGAAGACTTTATTGAAGAATACGGAGAAATTGATGAGCTAATGGGTATTAGCTATATTTATGATCAAGATAAACAATTTGAATCATTTGAACGCATGAAAAATGTAGTTCAATCTTTGAATAATTAATAGTCAAAAGTAGTAAGTTAGTAAAGTAGTTCTAAAATAGATGTTCACTTACTTAAGTTGAGATGCTTGCCGAGCCTTAGTCTTGTACAGAAGTTCTTAGATGAATGTTACTCATTTTGTTGCGACCCTTTCTTGCGGGAAAGGCTGAAGCCTGTAGTCTTATAAAGCAGTTCTTTGATTTTAATCATTAGAACTACTTACTTAAGTGTTTGAACACTTAAGTTCCTCAACCCCAACTTGCATTGCTTGTAGAATTCTATTCGAAATTCTTTATGTTGGGGCCCCGTCCCCAGCTTGCTTTGTTTGGAGACTTTCTATGCGAAAGTCTTTGTGCTGGGGCCCCGCGCGCAACGTCATTCGTTATTCATCTTAGAACTACTTACGTAAGTGTTTGAACGCTTACGTTCATCAATAAATCTAATTCCCTCAGGCGTCATAAAGCTTTAGTTGGTAATTTCACAATTTTATATAATTAAATACTTTATAAAAAAATTAACCCTTCAATTACTTCAATCGAGTTTTTGAAGGGTTTTTTGGTATAAAAAAAGGACGGTTAATACCGTCCCTAAAATTGATAATTATTTGTCATCTTTATCTTTTTTGTCACTGTCGTTGTTACCGCCAGTATATTCGTTGATTTGATCTTTTACTTTATTAACTTGTTCGTTATCGCTATCTTTGAATTTCTCTGCAGCTTCTTTTGCTTTATCCATGAATCCCATAATGAAATTCTCCTTTCAAATTTAAGCATAATTTAATTTAATAACTAACTTATGTTTAATCTACGATAACCATCAATAAACAAACATTATCGATTGGATGTATTTATTAGATACCCCGTACAATTTATTAATAAACACATTCAACCAAAAAGAATTTAAATATAAAACATATATCCATCTAATTTATCATCAGTTTCGATATAATCTGCTAAATATTTTAAAGTTGTATTATCTAATACCTCACGTACGGCATCTCTCATACGAAGCCATAGTTGTTTTTGAGCAGGTGGTTCTGATTCAATACTTTCTACAATTGTAATAGGACCTTCTAATAAACGAATGATATCGCCTGCTGTAATTTCGTCAGCTGGTACTCTTAGTTGATAGCCACCTTTAGCACCACGAACACTTCGAATTAAACCAGCATTTCTTAAAGGGCCTACGAGTTGTTCAAGATATAAGTCGCTCAGACTATTTTCTTCTGCGATTGTTTTTAATGATACACACCCTTGTCCTTCCCTTTTGGCTAGGGATATCATTAAAGTTAACCCATATCTCCCTTTCGTTGATATTTTCATAACATTACCTCTCTTAATTCGAATAATATATATTCCCATTCTAGCATTTTTTCAGTTAAGATAGTAATAGAAAGGTGTGAAAATCATGAGTACTGAACCATTAGCTTCAAGGATGCGCCCTACTAATATAGATGAGATTATTTCACAACAACATTTAGTAGGCCCTAAAGGTATCATTAGACGTATGGTTGAAACCAAACGTTTATCCTCAATGATTTTTTATGGACCTCCTGGAATTGGTAAAACAAGTATTGCTAAAGCCATTTCAGGAAGTACTGAATATAAATTTAGACAACTGAATGCAGTAACTAATACTAAAAAAGATATGCAGTTAGTAGTTGAAGAAGCAAAAATGTCTGGTCAAGTCATTTTATTATTAGATGAAATTCATCGCTTAGATAAAGCAAAACAGGACTTTTTACTACCACATCTTGAGAACGGAAAGATTGTATTAATTGGAGCAACTACTTCTAATCCATATCATGCAATCAATCCTGCTATACGTTCACGAGCTCAAATATTTGAGTTATATGCCTTAGATGAGAAAGACGTACGTGTAGCCCTTGATAGAGCTTTGTCAGATGAAGAGCGTGGATTGAAATTATACAACCCTATTGTTGATGAAGATGCACTTGAATACTTTTCAACTCAAAGTCATGGAGACGTTAGAAGTGCATTAAATGCTTTAGAATTAGCAGTGTTAAGTGCTGATGTTAAAGATGAACAACGTCATGTATCGTTATCTGATGCGAAAGATTGCTTGCAAAAAGGCGCTTTTGTTAGTGATAAAGATGGGGATATGCACTATGATGTGATGAGTGCTTTTCAAAAATCTATTAGAGGTAGCGATGTGAACGCAGCGTTACATTATTTAGCAAGATTAATTGAAGCTGGGGATTTACCAACTATCGTCAGACGTTTAATGGTTATAAGTTATGAAGATGTAGGTCTCGCTTCGCCAAGTGCTGGACAACGAACACTTGCAGCTATACAATCTGCAGAACGTTTAGGTTTCCCTGAAGCACGCATACCTCTCAGCCAAGCTGTGATAGAACTTTCATTATCACCGAAGTCTAATTCAGCTATTACAGCAATTGATAACGCCTTAAGTGATATACGTAAAGGCCAAGTTGGTCAAATTCCTGATCATTTAAAAGATGGCCACTATCAAGGTGCAAAAGAATTAGGACGAGCGATTGGTTATAAATACCCTCATAATTATGAAAATGGTTATGTAGTTCAACAATATTTACCAGATAAATTAAAAAATAAAATTTATTACGAACCAAAAACAACATCAAAGAGCGAACAACAATTTAAAGCGGTGTATGACAATCTTCGTAATAAAAGCTAAAATTAAAGACTATGAAATGTAGAGTGATGTGATTCATCTCAATTTCATAGTCTTTTTAATTAGAAATTACCTTTATCTTTAATGCGTCTAACTGGTACATCTTTAAGAATATCATTAACCACATAACTAGCGCATATTAAACCTACTGTGCTAGGTACAAATGCATTTGAAGATGGAGGCATTTGACCTTTACGATTACTAGCATTTGGATCCCCTACTGTTGCTTTTACATCTTCACGTATTACGATAGGACTTTCATCTGAAAATACTACAGGAATTCCTTTTCTAATACCCTGACGTTTTAATTTATTTCTAATAATTTTAGCCATAGGATCCATATACGTTTTAGAGATATCTGCAATCTGGAAACGTGTAGGATCTGTCTTATTAGCAGCGCCCATACTTGAAATGACTTTAATGCCACGTTCTAAACACTCTTTCATTAAATGAACTTTATAAATAATCGTGTCACTAGCATCTATGAAATAATCAATATCATAATTATTAAATAAGTCTTCATAAGTTTCTTCAGTATAGAACATATGTAAAGGCGTTACTTTACAATCAGGATTAATTAATTTAATTCTTTCTTCCATAAGTGTTACTTTACTTTGACCAATAGTTGTAGTTAAAGCATGAATTTGACGATTGACGTTCGTAATATCGACATCATCTTTATCTATAAGAATAATATGACCAATATTTGTTCTAGCAAGCGCCTCAGCTGCAAATGAACCAACGCCCCCTACTCCTAATACGGCCACTGTTTTATTCTTTAATAAATCTAAACCTTCTTTACCATATGCTAATTCATTTCTTGAAAATTGATGTTTCATTTTGAACTCCTTTATCAAACATTACGCTACCATAATATTAACAGAAAAAGACAAATAAAAATACGCAAGACAAAAGTCTTGCGTATCGATAGAGTCCGTAATTGCCGTAGTTATAAAAAGCTTGATCATTCGGCCTGCTATATACAGGTGGGTGCCCTGTTTCTTGTTTTGCAAGTCCTCCTATTGAGGCGTGTGCGCTGCAAGAAAACCTATTGGGCTCCCTGATCAAAAAGTGTTAGGCCCAAATAAAAAGCAAACATACGTACAATACAGATGACTATCTTATATAAATATAATAGCATAAACCTTAAAATAAAGAAATCCTTAAGAATCGTTAGAAAATCAAACTTGTGATAGAAAATATTTAAATATTATAAGTTGACATAATATAATTATAGTTTAATTAATATTAGTAATTGCTTCTTTTTCCTAATAAAAAAACTGCTAATAAAGCAATGAAATACTTTATCAACAGTCTATTCAAACTTATTATTTAATTATTTAAATTAATGACGAATTCTTAATGATAATTCTTCAAGTTGTTTATCAGAAACTTCTCCAGGTGCGTCTGTAAGTAGACATGTAGCTGAAGCAGTTTTAGGGAATGCAATTGTATCACGTAAGTTAGTGCGATTTGTTAATAACATTACTAATCGGTCTAAACCTAATGCGATACCACCGTGTGGAGGTGCACCATATTTGAATGCCTCTAATAAGAATCCAAATTGTTCTCTAGCTTGTTCTTTAGTGAATCCTAAAACTTCGAACATTTTTTCTTGTAATTGGCTATCTGAAATTCTGATAGATCCCCCACCTAATTCGTAACCATTAAGTACGATGTCATAAGCGTTTGCTTCAACATTTTCAGGTTCAGAATCTAATTTATCAATATCTTCTTTCTTAGGTGATGTGAATGGATGATGTGCTGCTACATAACGTTTAGCATCTTCATCATATTCTAATAATGGCCAATCAGTTACCCATAAGAAGTTTAATTTAGTTTCATCAATTAAACCAAGCTCTTTAGCAAGTTTGACACGTAATGCACCTAAACTTTGAGCAACAACATTTGGTTTATCTGCTACGAACATAACTAAGTCGCCTGCTTTAGCGCCAGTTAATTCTTTTAATGTTGCAACATTTTGATCTTCAAAGAAACGAGCGATTGGGCCGCTTAAACCGTCTTCTACAACTTTAACCCAAGCTAATCCTTTAGCACCGTAAATGTTAACAAATTCAGTTAAACCGTCCATATCTTTACGAGTGTAATTATCTGCAGCGCCTTCAGCAACAATTGCTTTAACTTCACCATTATTTTCAACAGTATCTTTAAATACTTTGAAATCCATTTCTTTACCTAATTGAGAAACGTCAATTAGTTCCATACCAAAGCGCGTATCAGGTTTATCTGAACCATAACGGCGCATGGCTTCAGCGTATGTCATACGTGGAAATTCGCCTTCTAATTCAATACCTTTAACGTCTTTAACAACTTTACGAAGCATTTCTTCGCCCATTTGAATAACGTCTTCTTGATCTACAAAGCTCATTTCGATATCGACTTGAGTAAATTCTGGTTGACGGTCAGCACGTAAGTCTTCGTCACGGAAGCATTTAACGATTTGATAGTATTTATCGAAGCCACTAATCATTAATAATTGTTTAAATAATTGTGGTGATTGTGGTAATGCATAAAATTCACCTTCATGTACACGAGATGGTACTAAGTAGTCACGTGCGCCCTCAGGTGTAGATTTAGTTAATACTGGTGTTTCAATATCAAAGAAACCACTATTATCTAAATATTCACGAATAGAACGTGTTGTTTGATGTCTCATTTTAAATGTTTGAGCTAATTCAGGACGTCTTAAATCTAAATAACGATATTTTAAGCGAATGTTTTCATCTACATTTTGGTTTTCTTCATTAATTGAGAATGGAGGTGTTTCTGCTTTATTAATGATTGTAATATTTGAAACTTGTACTTCTACTTGCCCAGTTTTAATTTTAGGGTTTACTGTTTCAGGGTCACGTTTTGTTACTGTACCTTCAACTTCAACTACATATTCAGAACGTACTGTTTCAGCAATACTTAATGCTTCTGCAGAGAAATCAGGGTTAAATACGATTTGAACGATACCTTCTCTGTCACGTAAGTCAACAAAGATTAAACCACCTAAGTCACGACGGTTGTGTACCCATCCTTTTAAAGTTACTTTTTGATCTAATAATTCTTCTGTAACTAATCCACAATAAGTTGTTCTCTTACTCATATTTTTACTCTCCTTTATTATTTTTCAAAAAAGTTAACAAGTTCATCTAATTTAACAGTTTCTGAGTCACCTGTTGCCATATTTTTTACATCTATTTGATTATTTTCAAGTTCTTGATCGCCTATTACTACAGTATATTTAGCATTTAATCGATCGGCTTGTTTCATTTGACCTTTAATTTTACGGTTTAAATAATCTTTATCAGCTTTAACGCCATGTTTTCTTAAATTATTTAAAAGTTTCACACTATAACGTTCAGCTTCTTCTCCCATAGTCACTATGAATAAATCAAAATCATCTTCAACATCTAATTCAATGCCTTCTTCTTCAAGTGCTAAAAGTAATCTTTCAATACTTAAAGCGAAACCAATACCAGTTTGACTTGGGCCATCTAATAACTCTAATAAGCCATTGTAGCGGCCACCACCACATAATGTAGTGATTGCACCATCATAGTTAGGGTTATCCATCATAAGCTCAAAGGCAGTATGAGTATAGTAGTCAAGACCACGCACTAAGTTAGGGTCTTCTACATAATTAATACCTAACTCATCTAAGTAACTTTTAACTTCTTCATAATAAGCTTTTGATTCGCTATTTAAGTAATCTGTAATACGAGGTGCATTTTTAACTGCTTCTTTATCACGGTCAACTTTACAATCTAAGATACGCATTGGGTTACTATGCAAACGTGATTGACAATCTGCACAGAATGTATCAATCACTGGTTCGAAGTGTTTCACTAACGCTTCGTTGTATTCTTTACGAGAATCCGCATCACCAATACTATTGATAACAAGTTTTAAGTGTTTAAGACCGAATGATTCATATATGTGCATTACCATTGCTAGCACTTCAGCATCAATACTTGGATTTTCAGCACCAATAGCCTCTACACCAAATTGATTAAATTGGCGGTAACGCCCTTTTTGTTTACGTTCATATCTAAACATTGGCCCATTATAATACAACTTAATCGGTTGATTTGGATTACCTTGCATTTTATTCTCAATATATGAACGCACAACAGCAGCAGTACCCTCTGGTCTCAATGTAATACTTCTATCACCTTTATCTTTAAATGTATACATTTCTTTTTGTACGACGTCAGTTGAATCACCAACGCCACGTGCAAATAAATCTGTACTTTCAAAGATAGGTGTACGAATTTCTTTATAGTTATATATTGTCATCAGTTCATCTAGCTTATTTTCAATATAACGCCATTGACTAGACGCTTCAGGTAAAATATCTTGAGTCCCTCTAGGAATTCTAATCACCTAATCACTCCTTCATCTATCTATTACTTTGATAACTTAACATCCTCTAATAAAAAAAGTCCCTTATATAGCATTAAACTATATAAGGGACGAATCGCCGTGTTGCCACCCTAATTGAGAATAAAATAGACTATCTTACTCTCCACTCAAAACGTTTAACGTACGTAAACCGGCTTTATTTATTAAAGCACCTCTTCTTGTGTTCAAAAGTAAAACTACTCAGTATAATCTTTCAGCCAAGGATTATATCTCTACACAGTTATAAATAACATTGCTACCTATTTCATTTAACTTTCCAAGAATACTAACGGTATTGTTTATAAAGTTCACTCATTATGATAACGAGTTTAGCTTCACTTTGCAAGACTTATGATGCAAAATATTGTTTCAAACCATCAACAACCGCTTCTTCAACGACTTGTCTATGTAATGGATCTCTAATCATCATCTCGTCAGTTGGATTACTTATATAACCCAATTCTAACAATACGGCCGGTTTATTTGTTTGTCGTAATACTTGGAAATTCTCTTGGCGTGTACCTCTATTATATAACAAAGATTTCTTTTGGATATTCGCATTTAACGTTTCCGCTAGCGATTCTTGACTATCTTGATACCAATATACAGTAGCCCCATTAGCATTCGCACTATCTAATGAATCATTATGTATGCTGATATACGCATCGCCATCCATTTTACGATCATCCAAGCTCACATATGTATCATCAGAACGCGTTAACTTTACTTTAGCGCCCGCTTTTTCAAGCGCACGTTTTAATTCTTTCGCAGTTTGTAATGTATATTTCTTTTCTAAACTTTTATTAGCAGTATTACTAGAGGCCCCTTGATCACTGCCTCCATGGCCAGGATCTAAGACAATGACCTTATTCTTCAAAGGGTTCTCTTTTTTATTAACATCCTCAGGAATATCTAAGCTTGTATGCCACCCAGCAATCCAGCCTTTTTTAGTAGCATTATGATTCTCTACTTCAATCCATTTATCTAACTTATCTACCTTTTTAAAACTCTCGCCTTTATCTACTTGATAAATCACTGGATAACCTGCATTAGGACCTGTACGTAATTCGGCATCTTCTGTAATCGTTATACGATTGCTACCTTGGTCATCATGATTCATAAACATAAATAATAAGATTAAAAATAGGATGAAGAGAATAACCACAATAAGCGTACGACCATTTTTTAGACCATGTTTTGTTAACCATGCATCTATTTTACTCATATCACTTTGCCATCCTGACTTTCGTAAATGATCGTCACTGGGCCATCATTAATAATTTCCACTTCCATATCCGTACCGAATTCTCCAGTTTCTACTTCTATACCATAATTTCTTAAAGCAGTATTAAATTTTTCATAGAGTTGTTCCGCTTCTTCTGGATTTTTTGAATTTGAAAATCCGGGACGATTACCTTTTTTCACGTCTGCATATAACGTAAATTGAGAAACTGAAAGTATTTGGCCTTCTACTTGCTGGATATTTAAGTTTAATTTACCGTTCTCATCTTCAAATAAGCGGGCATTCACTATCTTCTTAGCTACTGCTTCTACATCCGCTTCAGTAGAATCTTTACCTACGCCTACTAATAAACAATATCCTTTTTCAATTTGATTGTGAATATTAACATTTTTTACTGAAGCTCGTTTCACTCTCTGTACAACTATTTTCATCTCTTTTGCACCTCAATTAATTCCATACTCTTGAAACAGTATATATATCACTTAATTGTTTTAGTTTTTCAACGACTCTATAAACATCATTTACATTTTTAACCATAACACTAATTGTAATCACTGCGTTTTTATCTGTGTCCGAACGACCGTTAATTTTAATAATGCTACCTACCGTCGAGTTAACCGCTTGTATCACTTCATTTAATAAACCATTGCGATCATAGGCATTGACCTCTAAATCAACTTGATAGCGTTGTGTAGAGTCTTTGGATTTTACCCACTCTACATCAATTAAACGATCGTCTTCATTTTTTATGTTAGGACAATCTGTTCTATGAACTTTAATACCATGTCCTTTAGTTATATACCCAACAATATCATCCCCTGGGATTGGGTTACAACATTTAGAAAGTTTAATTAAGACATTTTCAATACCTTCTACATAAACCCCACTGTCTGTAATGATATCCTCTTTGATAGGTAAAGACTTAATAACTTCTTGTGCTTCATTAAGCGCTTTTTGCTTATCTTGGATTCGCTGACGCTCTGTAAGTTTATTTACCACTTGTAATGCAGTTACGCCACCAAAACCTACAGCAGCGTATAAATCGTCATCATTAGCGAAATTATATTTCTCATTCACTACCTCTATATTCTTTTCGGTTAATATATCATCAACTCTAAAGCCTTGTTCCTTAATCTCTGCTTCAACCATAAATTTACCTTTTTCAATATTGGATGAGCGGTCTTGTTTTTTGAAAAAGCTTTTTATCTTACTCTTAGCACTTGAAGACTTAACAATTTTTAACCAATCTCTACTTGGACCATACGAATGTTTACTTGTTCTAATTTCGATTATATCCCCCGTTTGAAGAACATAATCAATTGGAACAATTTTACCATTTACTTTAGCGCCTATCATTTTGTTTCCTACTTCACTATGAATCGCATAAGCGAAATCAATAGGGACTGCCCCGTATGGTAATTCAATAACATCACTGGCTGGCGTAAAGGCGTAAACTTTATCGCTTTGTAAATCATATTTTAACGACTCCATAAATTCTTGGGCATCAGAAGAGGTATGGTCCGCTTCAGCTAATTCTTTTAACCAATTTAACTTATTTTGGAAGTCTTGCGTTTTTTCATTTACCGTTTTACCTTCTTTATACGCCCAATGTGCGGCTACCCCGTGTTCAGCAATTTCATGCATTTCAAATGTTCTAATTTGAATCTCAAGAGGATCACCATTTGGACCTACAACTGTCGTATGTAAAGATTGGTACATATTTTGTTTAGGCATCGCGATATAATCTTTGAAGCGACCTGGCATTGGTTTCCATAATGTATGCACTAAACCTAAAATTGCATAACAATCATTAATTGAGTTAACGATGACACGAATAGCTAATAAATCAAATATTTGATCAAATTGCTTTTTCTGTTTCATCATTTTGCGATAGATACTATAGATATGTTTAGGACGTCCACTGATTTCTCCAGTGATTTTCATATTATCCATTTCTTCTTTAATTTTATCGATAGCATTTGCGATATAAGCTTCACGTTCACTACGTTTTTTCTTCATTAAATTGACAATACGGAAGTATTGTACGCTATCAATATAACGTAAGGCAGTATCTTCTAGTTCCCACTTAATTGTATTAATCCCTAATCTGTGAGCAAGAGGCGCATAAATTTCTAACGTTTCTTTAGAGATACGCACTTGTTTTTCTCGAGCCATAGCTTTTAGCGTTCTCATATTATGCAGTCTATCTGCAAGTTTAACTAAGATCACACGTACATCTTTGGCAATCGCAATGAATAACTTTCTGTGATTCTCTGCTTGTTGTTCTTCTTTAGAACGATATTTCACTTTTTTTAACTTAGTAACGCCATCCACAATACGCGCAACTTCTTCATTAAACATTTCCTTCACATCATCAAATGTGTAAGGTGTATCCTCAATCACGTCATGTAAGAATCCTGCTACGATAGTTGGACCGTCTAAACGCATCTCTGTCAATATGCCTGCCACTTGAATAGGATGCATAATATAAGGCAGACCATTCTTTCGAAATTGACCCTGGTGTGCTTCATAAGCAATATGATAACTTTTTAAAACATATTGGTACTCATTTGCTGATAAATAGGATTTCGCTTTATGTAGTACCTCGTCAGCACTATATGGATATTCATTATTCAATATATGACACCCCAACTCTCTTATATTCCAAATACTCTGCCCGTTAATTGACTTTTTTAAAATGAAGCTACAAACACTCTAGTATCTTTTAATTTGTATAAAAATAACATTTCCAAAGTCATAGAAATGCGAGTATTAATCTTAGTGTATCAAATGTTCAATACACTATAAAAGGTTTAACTTTTTTATAAATAATAGTTTTATGATACTACAAGTTTTTAAATAAATAAATGCTGTTAAATTAAATTTAAACTTCTAGAAATAAATGCTTCATAATAAAAAAAGAAGCGGTAGAGAAAGTCATTTTAATAAATGATTTCTTCATTCCGCTTCTATATGAGTAATTATGATACATTTAAATTGGATATTTTAAATGAACACTTATTCATCGTAAGAGATTAAACTCATTACATCATAATCTTTAATTTTTTCAATACCGTTTAAGTATTTTAATTCAATAATGAATGCAATACCTACAACGATACCGCCAAGTTTTTCAACTAATTTAATTGCCGCTTCAATTGTACCACCAGTAGCTAATAAATCATCTGTGATTAACACACGTTGACCTGGTTTGATAGCATCTTTATGCATCGTTAAAACGTTTGTACCGTATTCTAAGTCATATTCATAACGAATGACTTCACGAGGTAATTTACCTTCTTTTCGAACTGGAGCAAAGCCAATACCCATTGAATAAGCAACCGGACATCCGATAATAAATCCTCTTGCTTCGGGTCCTACGACAATATCCACATCTCGTTCTTTAGCATATTCAACAATTTGATCAGTAGCATAGCCATATGCTTTCCCATTATCCATAATCGTTGTAATATCTTTGAAACTTACTCCTGCTTTTGGCCAATCTTCAACCTCTGAAACATATTGCTTTAAATCCATTTATCTATTTCCTCCTATTATTTAGCCCTTTTGATTTTTAATCCATTTTTTAAGTTGTGAAAAGTCATCATAGAGTAGAAGTTGCTCAACTTCGATTCTTGCTTGTCTAGCTTGATAAATGCGACTTGATTCAATCGCTTGTTTGTTAGGATTATTATTTATTTTAATTATACCATTTTCGTCAGTGATAAAGCCTAAGTCAAGAAACACTTTCAACATAAATTTAAGTAAGTTAGGTTTAATTCTTAAATACTGACATAATTGCATGCCTTCTTGAGCTAGATTCATTTCTTGTTTATTCAATAATGCCTTATAGCAATTTTTAAATAACAATGCGTTTGGCATACCTTCAAAATATATCGACTGACTGTGTTGTAAGATTAAATACAATTGCGAATAAGTTAAACCTTGTAAACTTTGTTGAACACTTTCAAGATTTGGCGGTAAATCACGAAATACAATTATATCATGAGTTGGGTCTATCTCTTCACCATAAAAATAATAATTATCATCTAATTTTTCTTTTTTAGGATGAATGACAAACGCATAATGATGGTCGGTAGGATTTATATCCAATTGTTTACGTTTACTTCTGTAATCTAATATTTGTTCGTCGTTGGTTGCTAAATCTTGAATGATAAGTTGTGGCGATTGATTGCCATTCCATTCATTAATTTGTAAATGACCTAACAGATTAATAGGTTGCCCTATTTCGAGCTGTGTGGCGAGTTGACCATTTTTCCAAAAAAGATTTTGAAGCTGTTGTTCGCCGGCTACAAGTTTTAAGTGTGCCTTATCTTTACCAATTGCTTTAACATCTGTTACATCGATATCATCAATTTCAAATAATGGTTTTTCAAAATCTGTACCGAATGGACTTAGTTTTTGAATATCGTTAATGTTACCAACCGTAATATCTTTTTCTTCAAGTTTTACGGTGACATGTTTAGCCGGTTCTAATGAAGTATGTTCTGTTAACTGTGTCATCCATTCATTTAAGCCTTGCTCTAATGGTTGAATATTCTCAATTTCCATGGTCATTCCTGCAGCCATGTGGTGACCGCCGAATTTAGAAATTAAGTCTTGATGCGCACTCAATATTTCAAACATCGATACTTGTTCAATACTTCTCGCTGAACCTTTAGCATGATTTTGTTCTAAATCTATATTTAAAATGAGGGTTGGCAGTGAATAGGTTTCAACAATTTTAGAAGCTACTATTCCTAATACACCTTCATGCCAATCTGCTTTGGCTAGTAATAAGAATTGATGACCAGCATTTACCTTTTCTTCAGCCATCACTAAGGCTTCTTCAGTAATTTGAGCAACAATATCTTTACGCTCAATATTAAAATGTTCGACTTGTTCCGCTAAAAACTCGGCCTCTTCCTCATCCTCTGACATAAGCAGTTCTGCAGCTAATGAAGCATCTTCAAGACGACCTACTGCGTTCAGTCTTGGTCCAATAATAAAACCAATCGTTTCTTCATTTATCGTGTCATTAAAGCCAGCTTGATTTAAAATAGCTTTAATTTGAGGTGGACAATGCTCATTTAAGTGAGCCAAACCATTTTTTACAATGGTACGGTTCTCATCGGTTAATGACACTAAATCGGCAATTGTCCCAATAGCAGCTAAGCTCTCAAAATAATTAGGTGGATTATCTAGTAACACTTGAGATAATTTAAAAGCTACACCAGCGCCACATAAATAATGAAACGGATAATCAAATTCTGGATGCATAGGATGAACGATAGCATAGGCTTCTGGAAGTGTACGACCAATTTCATGATGGTCCGTAATTATAACGTCTACACCTAATTCTTGCACCATTTTAATCTCATTATGGCCTTGTATCCCATTATCTACTGTAATAATAAGTGAAACACCTTCATCATAAGCATTTCTAAAAGCAAGTTCGTTAGGACCATAACCTTCAGTGAAGCGGTTTGGAATATACCATCCTACTTCAGCACCTAGCATTCTTAACGTATTTACTAGAATTGTGGTAGATGTAACACCGTCCGCATCATAATCTCCATACACTAATATACGCTCGTTTTTATCAATCGCTTGATTAATTCTTTCAATTGCTTTATCCATATCACTTAATAAGCGTGGATCATGACTAACCATTGATCCAGAAAGTAAATCTTTAATATCGCCGTCTTTAGTGATGGCTTTACTTTCCAATACTTTTTTTATTATAGGTGTTAATTTATGTGCTTTAGCTACATCATCTGCTATATATTCAGTTGGAGGTTCATAAAGCCATTTATATTTAGATTTAATCATACAACTATCCTTCCTTTTTCCAAGAGCCATTATACCTAAAATTTTATTAAATAAAAAGTAACATCTGATTAAATAAATAAAACTAGATTATTTAAAAAATAAAAAAAGAACTATTGATAAACCGGAGTTCATCAATAGTTCTAATCAATCAAATATTAAACTAAGATTTTTTCATCATTAGATTTTTTCTCTTTATACACTACAAGTTTTCCATTTTCTGATTTTTTCAATTGACGTTTCTTCAAAATACCCCAAAGCGGAACGGCAATAAATACTGAAGAGAATACGCCTGAAATTAATCCAATTAATAATGCAAGTGAGAAGTTAAATAGACTTGATGCACCAAAGATTAAAATCGCAATAACAACAACTACAACAGTTAATACTGTATTAATAGAACGTGTCATCGTTTGTCTGATTGAACGGTTAACAATATCGTCAATTTGTTCAGAATCAGTAATCACTTTAATATTATGCAAGTTCTCCCTTACGCGGTCGAAGGTAACAATTGTATCGTTGATTGAATAACCTACGATAGTTAAAATGGCTGCAATAAATGTAATGTCTACTTCCAATCTGAATAAACTAAATAACGCAACAATAATAAAGACGTCATGAAGTAAAGCTAATACAGATGAAAGACCCATTCTCCATTCGAATCTTAATGACACATAAATAATGATACCAATAGCTGCAAAGATAAGAGCTTTCATAGCATTTTTAGCTAACTCTTGACCAATCATTGGAGATACAGTATTTACAGTTGGTTTATGTCCATATGCATCATTCATTTTCTCATTTACTTTAATCACTTCATTTTTAGTTAAAGCTTTTTTAAATTGAACAGTAGCTTGCTTATTATCTTCACCATTAATTTGAATTTGGTCAGGCGTTAAGCCTAAATCTTTAACGGTACGTTCAACTTGAGGTTGCGTTAATTTAGTATCAGAATTGATATCTACACGCGTACCTGCTGAGAAATCAATACCTAAGTTTAATTTGAAAATACTTAAAATAATAATACCTGCAACTAAGATAAGTATACTTAAACTTATTAATGGTTTAGCTAATTTAACAAAATTCCATTTTTCAAATGATGTTTTTAAGTCGTGTACATCTACGCCTTCATTAATATCATGACGGTCTTTCTTCTTAACACCAAATAACCAATATTTCTTTTTAAAATAATTAGATGACACAAGTAATGAAAGTAACCATCTTGATAAAAATACTGCCGTTACGAAGATCATTAAAATACCTAATAATAACATCGTAGCGAAACCTTTAACTGAACTTTCACCGAAGAAGAATAATACGCCGGCTGCAATTACAGTTGTTAAGTTTGAGTCAAAGATAGTTAAGAATGAACTTTTATTTGCCTTACTATAAGCTTGTTTGAGCGTTCGTCCTATCCTCAATTCATCTTTTATCCGTTCATACATAATGATGTTAGCATCGACTGCCATACCTACACCGAGTACTAAGGCAGCTAAACCTGGGAGTGTAAGCACCCCAGAAATAAAGTTAAATGCTACTAAAGTTAAGTAGATGTATACAGTTAATGCAATAATTGCAACTAAACCTGGTAATCTATAGAAGCCTACCATGAATAAGTAAATTACAGCAATACCAATTGCAGATGCGAAAATTGTTTTATCAAGTGCATCTTGACCAAATTGAGCACCTACAGAATTTGAATAAATTTCTTTTAAATCAACTGGTAATGACCCAGCGTTAAGTAATTCTGCAATTTGTTTAGCTCTTTCCACGCCTTCTTGACCATGGAAACCACCAGAAATTTCTACACTATCTGAATTGATAGGTTGGTTAACAGAAGCGGCTGATACGTATTTACGTTTATTCTCAGGTTTCTTTAATTCTTTGTGATAGCTATCACCTTTCTTATAATCTAACCAAACTACCATCATGTTTTCTTGTTTTTTAGAAATCTCTTCCGTTACTTTTTTAAATTTAGCACGATCTTTCAATTTAAAAGTAACAGCTGGTTCATTCGTACCTTGTTTAAACTCTTGTTTAGCTGAACCTTGTACAATATCCTTACCAGTTAATTTAACTTTATCATCTGCATCACGAATCGTTAAATTAGCTTGAGAAGATAAGATTTTTCGAGCCTCGTCAGGATCTTTAACACCAGCTAACTGAACTCTGATACGATCAGGGTCTTCTACTTGAATATGTGGCTCAGATACACCCAATACGTTAACACGATTTTCTAATGTACGGGCAGTAGATTGTAAAGCATTATCATTAATCTTTTTGCCACCTTCAAGCGGTTTAACTTGGTAAAGCACCTCGAAACCACCCTGTAAATCAAGACCAAGATTTACATTTTTAACTACTTTCTTATAAGTAAGTCCCATTCCCACAAAGAGGAGGACTACAATTAATAAGTAAGCAATTATCCTACTAATTTTTTTCACATGAACACCTCATTGTTTACTTATGTAATTAGAATAATCTTTTAATTAACCACGTGCAAGTTAATAAAAGATTACATTGTTATAACATGACTTAATTATATTAACATAACACAACATTTAGTGAAATTCAGATCCATGTCCATTTTTTTAATTTTTTTAAATGTTGCATTATATCCCTTATGACATTTCAAAACTACAATAAGCTGATTTATACATATCTTTTTGTAAAAAATAGATACGGAAATGTTGTACATCGACGCCTGAGAGATATGAATTTATTGAGGTTCGTAAGTATTTATATACTTACGTAAGTAGTTCTAAGGTAGATTACGAAGTGTAGTTGTGAAGACTCCTAGGGAAGCAGTATATTTGATGAACCTAAGTGCTATGGCACTTAGGTAAGTAGTTCTAATGATTAAATCAAAGAACTGCTTTAGAGACAGCACCCCATGAATATGAAATAATTTAAACAAGTAAATATCTATCTTAGAACGTCTTTAATAAAAAACACAAAAAAATGCCCACAAAGTTTTTAACTTCGTGGGCATTTCAAGTTATAAAGTAAGACTACTTTTTCAACGTATATTAATTATGATGGATCTACTTGTTTAATGGCTGGTTTTTCGAAAGTCATTTCTGTACCATGACCATTTACAGTAATTACTACAGTAGTTTCATCTACAGCTTTAACTGTACCTTTTAAACCACCAATTGTAGTAACACGTTGACCTGATTCAATTCGACTAATCATTTCACGATGTTCTTTCGCGCGTTTTTGTTGAGGTCGAATTAAAAAGAAATAAAACACAATAATTAAAATTATTGGTAAAATCAATGCTGAAACGTTCATTATGTTTTCTCCTTACTAAAAGTTTTTAGGGTTCTCTACATTAAGTCCATATTGTTCGAAGATTTCTTCTTTAAAATCTAATAATCTATCTTCTCTAATGGCCTGTCTAATATCTTCCATTAATTTTAGCAGAAAATGTAAATTATGAATAGTAGTAAGACGGATACCAAAAGTTTCCTCAGCTTTAATTAAATGTCTAATATAAGCACGTGTATAATTCTTACATGTATAGCAATCACAATTTTCATCAAGTGATCTGAAATCTTCTGCAAATTTAGCATTTTTAATAACTAATCTACCATTAGAAGTCATACAAGTACCATTTCTAGCAATACGCGTTGGTAATACACAGTCAAACATATCCATACCACGAATACTACACTCGATTAATGCATCTGGAGAACCAACGCCCATTAAATAACGTGGTTTATCTTCAGGCATATATTGAACGGTATGTTCAACCACTTCATACATTACAGGTTTCGGTTCACCTACTGATAAACCGCCAATCGCATATCCAGGGAAATCAAGCTTAACAAGTTCTTTAGCACTTTGTTCTCTTAAGTCCTTATATTCTCCACCTTGAATAATTCCAAATAACGCTTGATCTTCAGGACGTTTATGCGCTTTAAGACAACGCTCTGCCCATCTTGTAGTACGTTCAATAGAATCTTTAACATATTTATATTCAGATGGCATAGGTGGACATTCATCGAACGCCATCATAATATCTGAACCTAAATCATTTTGAATTTCCATTGATTTTTCAGGACTTAAGAATAATTTAGAACCATTTGTATGGTGTCTAAATTCAACGCCCTCTTCAGTAATTTTTCTTAAATTACTTAAACTAAATACTTGGAAACCACCTGAGTCAGTAAGAATTGGGCCATTCCAATTCATGAACTTATGCAAGCCCCCAGCTTGTTTGATAATATCATTTCCAGGTTGTAACCACAAATGATATGTGTTCCCTAATATAATTTGAGCCTCAATTTGTCTTAATTCTTCAGGGCTCATTGTTTTAACTGTAGCTTTTGTTCCAACTGGCATAAACATTGGTGTTTCAAAAGAGCCATGTGGTGTATGAACAATGCCTAAACGTGCACCTGATTGTTTACAAGTTTTAATATGTTCATAAGTAACTGCTGGCATATTAATACCTCTCATTCATTATATAATTAACATTGCATCACCAAAGCTAAAGAATCTATACTCTAATTCTACAGCTTTATTATATGCATTTAAAATATTTTTCTTGCTACTAAATGCTGATACAAGCATAACAAGCGTTGATTTAGGTAGATGGAAGTTAGTAATTAAACCATCTATTGCTTTATATTCGAAACCAGGATAAATAAAAATATCCGTCCAACCGCTTACTGCTACAAATTGATCGTAATCACGACGAATTGTTTCTAACGTTCTAGTAGATGTAGTACCGACTGAAATAATTCGATGACCCTTAGCTTTAGTTTCATTTAGTAAATCAGCTGTTGCTTGTGTCATTTGATAATATTCACTATGCATTTCATGATCGTCAATATTTTCTACACTAACTGGTCTAAATGTACCTAATCCTACATGTAATGTAATAAAAGCAATATTAACACCTTTTGCTTTTATCTTTTGTAATAATTCATCAGTAAAATGTAAGCCAGCAGTCGGTGCAGCAGCAGAGCCACTTTCTTTCGCATAAACCGTTTGGTAGCGATCCGGATCATCTAAACGTTCTTTAATGTATGGTGGTAATGGCATTTCACCTAGTTCATCTAGACGTTCTTCTAAGATACCATCATAATGCAATCGCATAATGCGTCCACCTTGGTCTAACTCTTTAATACACTCAGCAACGATTTTACTATCACCGAAAGATAATTTATTTCCGACTTTGATTCGTTTGGCAGGTTTTAATAGCACTTCCCAATCATTATCTTCAATGCGCGTAAGCATTAACATTTCTACTTTGGCGCCAGTTTCTTCTTTGAGGCCAAATAAACGCGCTGGCATAACACGCGTATCATTTAACACAAGCGTATCACCCGCTTCAAAGTAATCAATGACATCTGTAAAATGCTTATGTTCCATTTCTCCAGATTCGCGTCCAAGTACTAATAAACGACTATGGTCTCTATCTTTTAATGGCGTTTGAGCAATTAACGATTCCGGCAAGTGATAATCAAATTCCTCAACATTCATTTAAATTCCCTCATTCTTTTATATTTTTAAAATGTTCATACGCAAACGCCGTAGCTTTTCTTCCTCTCGGCGTACGTTCAATAAAGCCTTTTTGTATTAAAAATGGTTCATAAACATCTTCAATTGTTATACGTTCTTCACCAATTGATACCGCAATCGTATCAAGACCTACAGGGCCTCCATTATATTGATTAATTATACAGTTCATCATTTTATGATCGATATAATCTAAACCTTCATCATCCACTTGTAAAAGTTGTAATGCTTGTTTAGTCGTTTCAATATAAATTTGTTCATCCTCATTCACTTGTTGGAAATCTCTGACCCTTTTCAATAGACGATTTGCAACACGAGGAGTCCCACGAGAACGTTTAGCTAACTCGATTGCGCTTTCATCATCAATCTTGGTTCCTAAAACATCTGCAGTACGTATAATAATTTCTTTTAAATCATTCTCATTATAATATTCAAGTCTGAGATGAACGCCAAAGCGATCCCTTAAAGGACCAGTTAAACTTCCTGCACGTGTAGTAGCGCCTACTAAAGTAAATGGAGGTAAATCAATACGTATACTACGTGCTTCATCACCTTTACCAATAATAATATCTAAGAAGAAATCTTCCATAGCTGAGTATAGAACTTCTTCTACGACACTACTTAAACGGTGTATCTCATCGATAAATAATACATCTCCTGGTTGTAAGCCTGATAATATAGCTGCTAAGTCGCCAGGTCTCTCTAATGAAGGTCCTGAAACAGTACGAATGTTAACTTCCATTTCATTAGCAATAATATTAGATAACGTCGTTTTACCTAATCCTGGGGGACCAAATAACAACACATGATCAAGCGGTTCTTCACGCAATTTAGCCGCCTTAATAAAGACTTCTAAGTTACTTTTAATAGAAGATTGGCCAATATATTGTTTTAATCTTGTTGGTCTTAATGAATATTCAAAAGATGACTCATCATTGTGTAGAGATTGATCAACCATTCTATCATCCATACTTATCTCCCCCAGCTGTTTTAAAATTATTCAAGTCTAATTAACTTCGTAATCTATGACACTAAAGTTCTTAAACCGATTTTAACCGCTTCATCCACGGATTCAACATTTTCTTTATTAAGCACTTTTTCTACCTTCGCTAATTCTCTCTTAGAATAGCCTAATGCTTCAAGTGCTAGTAAAGCTTCTTTAATTACATTTTCATTTACTGATGCTTGACCATCAATTTGGAATAGAGTTTCACTCGTTTCCTCAGTGATTTGAACTTTGCCTTTTAAGTCCAACACAATTTGGCGTGCCGTTTTCTTCCCAATACCAGGAAACTTTGTTAAATACGCATCGTTTTCATTTTCAATAGCGCGTTTGACTTCATTTGGTGTACTTGTAGCCAAGATAGCTAGTGCTGATTTAGGTCCTATCCCTGTCACCTTAATCAAACTTAAAAACATATCCTTTTCTTCTTCACTAATAAAGCCATATAACAATTGGGCATCTTCTCTAACGATTAATGAAGTATAGATAGTCGCTTCTTTGTTTAAATATTTTTGAAAACGATAGGAATTCGGCGTTTGTATTTCATAACCAATTCCACTAGTTGTTTCAATGACAACATGTGTAGGAAATAGTTGTGTTAATTGTCCTTTAATATAAGCGTACATTTTTGACCTTCCTTACATACTCATACTGATTAGTTCTACTTTAGAAACGTGTTCAATATCTCGTAGTGCGATAATAATTTCATCGATAGATTTCGCAGTATCTTTCGCACTTAAAGACAACGTAATAGTAGCTTTATCTTCCATCGGCACACTTTGGTGAATAGTGAGTACAGACAATTCTAATTTAGAAACTGTATTTAACACTTGTGCAAGCATACCCACAATATCATTTACGTATAAGATAAGCGTAAATTCTCGATGTTCTAGCATTTTCTCATCCACCGGAAAGATAGTTTCTCGGTATTTATAAAATGCACTTCGTGATAAATCAAATTGTTTTACTGCTTCAAAAATGGACAAATTAGGATTATTTTTTAAAGCATCTTTAATTTTTAAAGTTTTCACAACAGATTCTGGTAACACATCTTCGCGTATTAAATAAAACTTTTTATAATCTTTATTGTCCACTTAAAGCACTCCTATTCTATAAATTCAAACTCCCCGCCTAAGATTCTTACGATATCGCCATTGCTACACCCACGTTCTCTTAAGGCATCATCTATACCCATTGAACGCATTTGTCTTGCAAATCGTCTTACGGCTGGATCACTGTTAAAGTCTGTCATCTTGAACATACGTTCAATTGCATTACCACTTACTACATAAGCACCATCATCGTCTCTTGTAATAGTAAATTTATCTTGAGATGGCGTATGTTTGTAAAGAACACGGTTAATACCTGCATCTTCGTCTTCATCTACACTAAAGTCAATGTCTTTAACTTCTTCTAATTTATCAGCAATAGTATATAATAATTGATCGATATTATCTCTAGTAATAGTAGACACAGGAACAATCGTCACGTCTTCTCCTACTTCTTCTTTGAAAAGCGCTAAATTATCTTCTGCCTCAGGTATATCCATTTTATTGGCTACAATAATTTGAGGTCTATCTTCTAATCTCTGTTTATAATTAACTAATTCTTTATTAATGATTTGGTAATCATCATAAGGATCACGACCTTCTGAGCCGCTCATATCTATCATGTGAACAATTACTTTTGTACGTTCTACATGTCGTAAGAATTGATGACCTAAACCAACGCCGTCCGATGCACCTTCAATTAAACCAGGTAAATCAGCCATAACAAAACTTCTACTGTCTGGTGTAGAAACTACGCCTAAGTTAGGCTTGATTGTAGTAAAATGATAAGCACCAATTTTCGGTTTAGCTTTTGATACGATTGATAATAACGTTGATTTACCAACGCTTGGGAAACCAACTAAGCCGACATCCGCTAATAATTTAAGTTCTAAAGTAACATCTAATTCTTCCCCTGGTTCACCATTTTCACTGAAATCTGGTGCAGGATTTCTAGGCGTTGCGAAACGTGAATTACCACGTCCACCTCTACCACCTTTAGCAATAACTGCTCTTTGTCCATCTTCAACCAAGTCTGCTAAAACTTCGTCAGTGTCTACACTTTTAATAATTGTACCAGGTGGCACTTTTAAGACTAAGTCTTCAGCATTTTTACCATGCATATTACTACTTTGTCCATTTTCACCTTTTTTCGCTTTAAAGTGACGTTGATATCTAAAGTCTAATAACGTTCTTAATCCTTCATCCACTTCAAATACTACAGAAGCACCTTTGCCTCCATCGCCACCTGCTGGACCTCCAAAAGGTACATATTTCTCTCTACGATATGCTGTGATACCATTACCTCCATCACCAGCTTTAAGAGATATTTTAACTTGATCGACAAACATATATCTCACCTCTTTTACATTTAATTCATCAATGACAATATTATATCATTAAGTATAAAATTCATATAAATAAACAAATTGTATTTTAAACAAAATAAAACACCAGAAGCATTCACTTCTGGTGTTAACTAGACAAAATTATTCAGCAACTGTGTATACAGAAACTTGTTTTTTGTCGCGACCTTTACGTTCGAAACGAACTACGCCGTCGATTTTAGCGAATAATGTATCATCGCCACCACGACCTACATTTTCACCAGGATAAATTTTAGTACCACGTTGACGATATAAGATTGAACCGCCAGTAACGTATTGACCGTCAGCACGTTTAGCACCTAAACGTTTTGATTCTGAGTCACGTCCGTTTTTTGTAGAACTTACCCCTTTTTTAGATGCGAAGAATTGTAAGTTTAATTTTAACATCGGGATACACCTCACTTGTATTTTAATCTGATATTTTCATTATATTCATCTTCAATAGTTTGTAAAGAAACTAACATCGCTTGAAGGATGAGTTGTGCTTGTTCATTATTCGTATCTACACTTCTAATATGAAAATGACCACCGTCATCTTCATAATCAATGTCAGGCTTTTCCGAAGTTAAACCTAAGATAGCATTAACGCTACCAAATAACACTGCTGAAGCACCTGCACAAACAATGTCATGACCATATTCGCCATGATTAGCATGTCCATCCATTATAACATCCGTTACCTTACCATCTTCATTTATTGAAACATCAACAGTAATCATAAGGATTAAGCGTTGATTTTATCAATAGTTAATTTAGTGTAAGGTTGACGATGTCCTTTTTTACGTTTAGAGTCTTTACGGCGTCTATAAGTGAAAACAGTAATTTTTTTACCGCGTCCTTGTTTATTAACTGTAGCAGTTACAGTAGCACCTTCAACTGTTGGCGCACCAACTTTAACTGAATCGCCACCTACAAATAAAACTTTATCAAATGTGAATGAATCACCTTCATTAACATCTAATTTTTCAACGAAGATTTCTTGACCTTCTTCTACTTTAATTTGTTTACCGCCTGTTTCGATAATAGCAAACATACTTTGCACCTCCTATATTATAAGTCACGCCATATACAGGTGACTCGTTAAATAAGTACTTAAACCTGTATGCGAGCGGTTGTATGTAGCTATAAAACTACTCAACTACTGCATCTTACCATTCCTATATCTTACTGTCAATCTTGTTTTGAGTTTTTTTGAAAATTTTAATTAAAATCGGATAAAGTATGATGAGTAGTATGCTATTAAGTATTATTGTTGGTATTAATCGCAATAATAAGAAAGGTACAATATCAAATTCAACAAATCCAATAATTGCATAAATAAGAGCAACATAAATTTCAAATAATATCACAGCACATATATTAAAGATAAATATCATAGTATAATCACGATAAAAAACTTTGATAAACTTATCAAAAAGTAAAGTTATTCCTACATATCCAAACATATACAGCCCATATATACTACCTAAATAAATATCTGTAATAATTCCTAAAAATGCACCAAGTAATAAGGCAACGCCCAAACCACGATATATAGTTAATAATAATATGAACATTAGCGTTAAATGTGGCACAAAGATTAATTCCACATTCCCTATATGCATTGGAATGACTAGACCAATGATAGTGTCTAAATAGAAGAGTATAACGCTAATGATTAAATAGGATATCACTCTCATTATTACTCCCTACTTTCTTCAGAGACCGTTTTCGCATCCCTCTTAGCGATATACACGTGATTAATTTGAGATAAATTGGCGCCTGTTTTAACTCTTACTTCTTTAGCTAAACCATATTCATCATTTTCAACCTTAGTAACTTCACCTATGTATAAATCACTTGGTAACTGATCAGCTAATCCACTAGTAACAACCTTATCACCTTTAGAAATTTTTTCTTTATTATTAATGTTACTAATAATAAGTTCTTGGCTTTTTTTGTCAAAATGATCAATTAAACCAAATACATTACTTGAGCCATGTTGAATATTAACTGATAATTTACCAGTTCTCGTATTCGTAGATATTAAGTCTACTTGTGAAGAAAATTGATTAACTTTAGTTACTCTGCCGATTAATCCATCAGCTGTCATGACAGCCATGTTATTTCCTACACCAGCTTTTTTACCCTTATCTATAATTACTGTATTCATCCATTGATCGGGATTACGAGCAATAACGGCTCCTGATATTGCATCATATTTAGAAACGTCACTCATATGTAATTCTTTTTTTAAGTCTTTATTTTCCGCTTCTAATTTCTCATTCTTAGCTTCTAATTCTTTAATTTTTTTATTGTCAGTTGATTTAGATGAGCTAAAAATATTATTTATTGCTCCAGTCACAAAATTAACGGGATAACTAATAACTCTTTGTCCAAATGAAACAGAATCCCCCACATATTGCTCCGGAGGTGATTGAGTTTGTGATCGAATGGACAAACCAATCAGTGCAATAAAAACTATTATTGCACAAAAAACAACAATCAACTTGTTATTTTTAAAAAACTTTTGCACTCACAACACCTCTACAATTGTTATTTAAATTGTCCTTTACTATTTTATATTACTCTATAATCTAAATAAAGCACTAAATACTTTCCTTTTAAGCTTTCTTCCTTTAAATATAAAAAAAGAGATTTGAAATCTTGTGCTTAAAACACCTTCAAATCAGTGTATGAAGCATTTCAATTTCAAATCTCAATACTCATTATCAAATTATTATTTTTCTTTATCAGTATTTTCCTTTTTTTCATCTTCGCTATAAAGCGTTTCATCTTTTCGCCACTTAGCGAATAAGTTTTGAGCTTTGGCTTGTTCATTAGCTTGTTTTTCTTTAGATTGTTCTGACATTAATCACACCAACCTTTGAATTTTTATCTCTAATAGAACTGTAACGCATTTAATTTTTCTTTTCAAATAGTTAAATTATACGCGCTATCAATTAATAAGCACTCGGTGGCTTAAGCTCAATACTTTGTCCCATGCGATTTAAATCTTGTTCCATTTCGATTTCAGTACTATAAACTCTCATTGAGTCACTACCAAATTTATAAAGGATAAACTTATCTTCTTTTTGACCTGCAATATAATTGTCGTTATATCCCATTCTTCCAAGACCTGAGACGGCCATAAATTCATTTTTATCAATTAATTTGAAGACATTTCTCACTTGACTAGGCGGAATATTTTCTAATAAGTCGTTATCCTCAAGTACATAATGTTTGCCATTTGTAGGATATTGATTATCACTTTGATTATAACTCTCACTTACTGACGCATTATTAGGAGGATGGTTCATAGGATTCCATTCTTGTTCTCTTAAAAAAGGAGCATATTTCAATGCAATATAGACGACACAAATAATGGCTATAACTGCAACAATATTTTTGATGAGACTTAGAATAAATCGCATTACTTTCCCTCCTAATTAAATCCTAATTAGTATAAATAAATCTTAATTATTGTTCATCAGTCTTAGGTACTAGAAAGCCTATTACCTAAAGTATGATATGTTTTTATGCTAAAATGAATTACAATAATATTATGTTGTAATTGACAAACTTTTTTAAGTGAGGAGTGTGAATATGCATATTCTTACAATTATATTAATTGCATTATTAGTTATCTTATTATTTAAAGTAGGCCTTGCTATTTTAAGATTTCTCATCTCAGCCGCTTTAGTTATTTTATGTCTTTATTTAGGTTATCAAGGTATTCTTTGGATTCTCGAAAATTTTCAAACACTCTCAGCCTATATTCGATAAAATAGAAATGCTAGCTATGTATCTAATGATTAATTTTAGACTGCTTAGCTAGCATTGATTTATTTTTTAAAAGTATGCGTTAAATAATTATAGAGTTTATATGTACCTGCCAAGAGCAATCCCCAAATGATACCAGTAATAATCGCTCCAACTAATAATGTAAAGATATTTACCTTTTGGTGACTAATTAATACACCTAAAATTGAAAATACTACATAACCTATGACAGATAACCCTACTGTTACTAATACTTCTCTAAATTTAATTGTTTGTTGTTTTACGTTTAATCTAATTACATAAATAATTGGCAGTAATATACCAATAATTAAAAAGATTGTCATAGTACACCTCTTAATCATATATTAAAACCTTATTATACAAAAAGTTATTCAGACATACTATAACGAATTTTTATTAGCCTTTACTCAAAATATCCTTCCTCTACTAAGCTAGTAAATTTTTGGTCCCCAATAATAATATGATCCAATAAATCTATACCTAGAATATGACCGCATTCTTTCAATCGAATAGTCGTTGCAATATCTTCTTTAGATGGCGTCACATCACCAGAAGGATGATTATGTACTACAATAATTGCATTACTAGATGCTCTAATTGCTGCATTGAATACTTCTCTAGGATGTATCACAGATGAATTCAATGTTCCTTTGTAAATGACTTCTTCCTTCATAACAACGTTTTTTGAATTCAAAAATAATGCTATAAAATGTTCTTGGGTTAAGTCTTTCATTTTAGCCATCATCATATCTGCTACATCTTTAGGCGATTTAATTTTAACTTTTTCATGTGTACTTCTTGTATTCATTCTTTCTCCTAACTCAAATGCCGCTTTTAACGTTGTTGCTTTATAAGTACCTATACCTTTTATTTTTATTAAATCATCGATAGATAATTGCTTTAGTTCTTTTAAATTTGGATATTTGTTCATAATGTCGTTTGCTATATCAATACTAGAGTAACCTTGACGTCCAGTGTTTATTAAAATTGCGAGTAATTCACTATTCGATAAACTTTTTTCGCCTTGTTGAATAAGTCGTTCTCTAGGTAATTCACTTGTTGCCATGTCCTTAATTTTCAAAAAATCAACCTTTCTATAAATAAATTATAATATAGGGATAGAAATAACTTGCTAAAAGATAACCAAGAAAGATAAAAGGAATGAATGGAATGTTCGAGGATTTCTTAATTAAAATTGTGAAGAGTGATAATGGCATTGCAGTTAGTAATGCAAAAAGAAGCATAATACAAAAGAAATTGTACGGATAAAATAACGATAGCATACTCAATAAGAGGATATCACCATAGCCAATTTGATTTGGCATAATGAAAAAACAAACGTGTAAAATTATGGAGAAAATTAGAAAAGTGAATATATAAATGTGCGATATAAATAGAGAAATAATGGCTAGTATAACTATAAGATTCATATTAACGGTCATAGTATCAATATCATAAGACGCCATAGTTAATAGAAATAAAAATGTGGTTAAAAATAATGGGAAATATATAGCGGCATGAAGATAACATGAGAAAGGGATAACAAAAAATGCTAAAAGTTCACCTATAAAATAATTAGTATTAATCTTATTGCCACAACAGTTAGACCGCCCTTTTAGACAAATAAAACTTATGATAGGTAAAAGTTCAAACCATTTCAAAGTTTGATGACAGTTATCGCATTGGGAACGTAGTTTAAAATAACTGAAAGAGAGTCTATTGATTGAGCTTAGTTGATATAAGTAGCTAAAGAGGACACTACATAAGTACGAAAGTATATACATGAAACATCTCCTTTCTCTTATTGTAGCAAAAAATTTGTAAAAGTAAACTGTATAATTTTATTAATGTATATTTTTATTATAAAAATTCACAAATTTCTTACTTAAAGCTTCTATATTTTAATTTCTGCAAATAAACACAATCAAAAACCACTTAACAAACGACTATATTTGAAAAAGTACGTTGTTAAGTGGTTAATTAGCTTTATAAACTTTAAAATTGTGTTTTAGCTTTTACTTCACTAATAAAATATAAACTACCAGTGATTAATAATCCTTCACCTTTATACTGATTAATAAACTCAACATAATCATCGATGAATTGAATATTATCAATATGAATACTTTCGGTAAGATCTTCTTTACTAAGTGCTTTAGGGAAATCAAATTCTGTGAAATAAATGGTATGAGCTACTTCCGATAACTTATTCAACATACCTGAAATTGGCTTACCTTTAATAGCTGAGAATAGAATATCCATTTTCGTGCCGTAATAATTTTTAATAGTGTCTATTAAAGCTTCTACACTTTCATTATTATGTGCACCATCAATAATAATTAATGGGTTCTCTTTTACTTTCTCTATTCGACCAGTCCACGTTACGCTTTCAATGGCATCAATCATTTTATTGAAATCTAATTCAATTACATTTTCTTCGTTTAGTTCGATCAATGCAGTAATAGCTAACGCGGCATTTTCTTTTTGATGTTCGCCTAGCATATTTAAAATAATTGTTTCTAATTCATAGTCTTTATAACGATAAGTAAACTCATCGTCTTGAGAAACCACTACAATTTCACGATCTAATTCCATAGGCTTAGCATCATTACTTTCAGCTAAATCGCGAATATATTTAAGCGCTTCTTCATTTTTCACCGCATAAATTACAGGTGTACTAGGTTTAATAATTGCACCTTTATCTTTAGCTATATCTAAATAAGTATTGCCTAAAATATCAGTATGATCTAATCCAATACTTGTTAGAATAGAAAGAATCGGTTTGAATACATTAGTAGAATCATTTTTAATTCCAAGGCCAGCTTCAACTACT
This sequence comes from Staphylococcus croceilyticus, assembly GCF_002902575.1. Taxonomy (GTDB): domain Bacteria; phylum Bacillota; class Bacilli; order Staphylococcales; family Staphylococcaceae; genus Staphylococcus; species Staphylococcus croceilyticus. Next base: position 44,940 of record NZ_PPRD01000009.1, read on the forward strand.
ACGAAATCGACTGGATGAATTTCTCCAAAGTATAAAAACATCAAAGTCGTGATAATTTCAAACTCTGTAGCGCCACCTAATTCTGTTTCTTGTTCTAATGCCTCACTCACAGGTTTGACACGTTCGACTAATTCAACTATTTCTTCATTCGTAATGGGATGACCATTTAAACTTATTCTTTCATTAAATGTTTCAATAAATGGTGAAGTAAATGTGCCTACTTCATAGCCATTTTCAACAAGAGCGGCTCTTAAATAAGCAACTGTAGAGCCTTTACCATTTGTACCACCAACATGAATGCCTCGAATATTTAATTGAGGGTTGTTCAAACGATCTAGCATCCATTCCATTCTCTTAACACCGGGTTTGATACCAAATTTTGTTCGTTCATGTATCCAATACAAACTATCTAGGTAATTCATTGGCGATTCTCCTATGCTTTTAATTGTTCAATTCTAGTTTTTACACCATCGTATTTTTCTTGATAACGTTGTTGTTTTTCTCTTTCTTCGTTAATAACTTTTTCAGGCGCTTTATTTACAAAGTTCTCATTAGATAATTTTTTGTCTACTCTATCTAATTCTTTTTGTAATTTATCTAATTCTTTTTCAAGACGAGCGATTTCTTTATCCATATCGATTAAGCCTTTTAAAGGAAGAACAACTTTACCCGCTTCAACAACTGATGTCATTGCTTTTTCTGGAATTTCAATATTTGTATCAATAATTAACTCGCTTGGGTTACAGAATTTATGAAGATAATCTGCATTTTCATTAAGTGTCGCTTTCACGTCTTCATCTTTGGCTTGGATGAAAATTGGAATAGCTTTAGAAAGCGGCGTATTAACTTCAACACGAGATTGTCTAACTGATTTAATAATCTCAACAAGTTGTTGCATTGTTTGTTTACTATCTTCAAAGCTCAATTCATCTTTAACCGTTGGCCAAGATGCTTTGACAATTGTTTCTCCTTCATGAGGAAGACTTTGCCAAATCTTTTCAGTAACAAATGGCATGAATGGATGTAACATACGCATAATTTGGTCTAATGTGTAACTTAATACAGAACGTGTTGTTTGTTTTTGCGCTTCATCGTCACCATTCATCGGGATTTTACTCATTTCGATATACCAATCACAGAATTCGTCCCAAATAAAGTTATATAATGCGCGGCCTACTTCACCAAACTCATATTTATCACTTAAGTGTGTGACTGTTTCAATTGTTTCATTTAAACGCGTTAAAATCCATTTATCTGCTAAAGATAAATTGCCAGATAAGTCAATATCGTTGTAGCTAAAGTCATCCCCAATATTCATTAAACTGAAACGCGCGCCGTTCCAAATTTTATTGATGAAGTTCCATACTGATTCTACTTTTTCAGTAGAATAACGTAAATCATGACCTGGAGATGAGCCAGTTGCTAAGAAGTAACGTAAGCTATCTGCACCGTATTCTTCAATAACATCCATTGGGTCTACACCATTACCTAATGATTTACTCATCTTACGACCATCTTCAGCACGAACTAAACCGTGTAATAATACGTCGTTAAATGGACGGCGATCAGTGAATTCTAATCCTTGGAAGATCATTCTTGCTACCCAGAAGAAGATAATGTCATATCCTGTTACAAGCGCATTCGTTGGATAGTAACGTTTAAAGTCTTCTGCTTCTTCATTTGGCCAACCAAGTGTTGAGAATGGCCATAATGCACTTGAGAACCATGTGTCTAATACATCTTCGTCTTGTTCCCAATTTTCAATATCTTGTGGTGCTTCTTCGCCAACATAAAGTTCGCCTGTTTCTTTATGATACCAAGCTGGAATTTGATGACCCCACCATAATTGACGAGAAATCGTCCAGTCTCTGATTTCTTCCATCCAACGGTTGAATGTATTCTCAAAACGAGGTGGATAGAAATCGATACGATCATCTGTTTTTTGATTATCTAATGCTCTTTGAGCAAGTGGTTTCATTTTAACGAACCATTGTGTTGATAAATATGGTTCAACTACAGCACCCGTACGTTCTGAGTGACCTACTGAATGCATGTGCTCTTCAATTTTAATGACTAAATCTTGTGCTTTTAGGTCTTCAACTAATTGTTTGCGGCATTCGAAGCGGTCTAAACCTGCATATTTGTCAGCTTTATCGTTCATTTTACCGTTTTCATCCATAACGATGATATTTTCTAAGTCATGACGTTGTCCAATTTCAAAGTCATTTGGATCGTGTGCAGGAGTTACTTTCATTGCACCACTACCGAATTCAATATCAACATATTCATCTGCTAAAATTGGTAATTCACGGCCAACGATAGGTAAAATAACTTTTTTACCGATAACATCTTTATAACGTTCATCATTAGGGTTAACAACGATTGCTGTATCACCTAACATCGTTTCAGGACGTGTAGTAGCAATTTCGATATAACCTTCGCCATCAGCATATGGATATTTAAAGTGATAGAAGTGACCTTGAACATCTTCATGGATAACTTCAATATCTGATAATGCGGTTCTAGCTTCTGGGTCCCAGTTGATAATACGCTCTCCACGATAAATAATACCTTTATTGTATAAGTCAACAAATACTTTTCTAACAGCTTGGCTTAAACCATCATCTAATGTAAAGCGTTCTCTGCTATAGTCTAAACCTAAGCCTAATTTCGCCCATTGTTGACGAATAAATGAAGCATATTCTTCTTTCCAAGACCATGCATGTTCTAAGAACTTCTCACGGCCAATATCATGACGAGAAATACCTTGCTCTTTTAATTTCGCATCTACTTTAGCTTGCGTTGCAATACCGGCATGATCCATACCAGGAAGATATAATGTATCATAGCCTTGCATTCTTTTCATACGCGTAATAATATCTTGTAACGTTGTATCCCATGCGTGACCAAGATGTAATTTACCAGTTACATTTGGTGGAGGAATAACAATCGTATAAGTGTCTTTTGATTTATCTTCTGAGGGTTTGAAATACCCATTTTTTACCCATTCTTCGTAACGACCCGCTTCAACTTCACGCGGGTTATACTTAGGTTCCATGTTCATAGAAAAAACCTCCTAGTTATAAAAAAACACCCCTCCTAAAAAATAGGACGGATGTTCCGTGGTACCACCTAAATTCAAGATTAAAATTCTCAATTGAGAACTTTAACTCTTGCACTTAATTATGATTAACGCTCAAACACGCTTTTATTTACTTTATATATGTTCAATAAAAGTTCGAGTGGGCTACCTTCAGTAAGAACGCTATACATATTTCCACCAACCATATGCTCTCTTTGCTACCATTCAAACTTACTCTTCCCATAAATATATTTAATTACTTATTTATAGTATAATGGAAAGCCTAATAAGTCAATCTCTTGGAGGTATATTTATGAACGAATGTGCGTTCGGCACGAAGGATCCAATTTATCTTGAGTATCATGATCACGTTTGGGGCCAGCCATTATACGATAGTAAAGCACTGTTCAAATTATTGGCGTTAGAGTCTCAACATGCCGGTCTATCTTGGTTAACAATTTTAAAGAAAAAAGCCTCCTATGAAGAAGCTTTTTATAATTTTGAACCTGAGAAAGTGGCCCGTATGACGGATGAAGATATTGATAAATTAATGGAGTTTCCAAACATAGTGCATAATCGTAAAAAATTAGAAGCTATCGTATCTCAAGCGAAAGGCTATTTTGAAATTGAAAAAGACTATGGAAGTTTTAGCGATTACTTATGGTCATATGTAGATCATCAACCTATCGACTTACATTATCAACATGCATCTGACAGAATTACTGTTGATGAGCGTGCTACACAATTATCTAAGGACTTAAAGAAATATGGTTTTAAATTTTTAGGTCCAGTTACTGTATTTTCATTTTTAGAAGCGGCTGGATTATATGACGCACACTTAGAAAGTTGCCCTTATAAACCTCAACATAAATAAATAATAGCGATCGCTCGTAAAAACGAGTGGCCGCTATTTTTTTGCATTTCTTTTCATGAAAAATCCAATTATAGGAGCGACGAGGAATAATATAAAGAAAATCCTAAATATATGGAAACTTGAAATCATAGCTACATCGGCGCCTGTTGCTATAGCTACAAGCACGATTTGACTCATTCCTCCGGGAGCGCCTCCTAGAAATAACTCATTCATTGAATTATGGGTAAATAAATGTACGATAAATACCATTACAAATGCACCGATGATTAAAAGAACATTTTGATAGATTATCGCTATGGCTAATCGCCCTTTCAAATCTCCTAATAATTTAGCAATTTGTAGTCCAATTCTAATCATATAAATCAACTGTGCTGAAGCAAGTATGCCATTGTTTAGTGTGAATGTTGCATGTGTAGTTAAATTCCATACAACTAAGACAGCTATTGGCGCTAATAATTGTTTAGTTGGAAAATGAATCTTCGCCATTATAAAGTACATAATGCCAATTGTAATAGCTAAAAATAGAATTTGCGGAATATTTAAAGCCTCAGTTAAAGGGGGCGACTTACTTACAGTTTGATTGCTACCCTCGCCACTACTGAAAATATAGGAGATAAACGGCACTAAGACAACCACGAATATAACGCGAGATGTTTGAGTTAAACTCACCACAAGAATGTTGGCCCTTTTATTTTCTTCGGCCATAATCAACATTTGGCTGAGTGCACCAGGAATAACACTTAATATAGCTGTTTCGGTATTAACTTGAGCTATTTTTTTGAAAAAATAAGCAATTAATAATGAAAGCGATATTAATAATATCGTAACAACTACAATCGTCAACCAATCATTTTTAATATCATTGATAACCTTTTTAGTAAAAGTAGATCCTATTTGGACCCCTAGTAAAATCAAACCAATTTGACTGAACCAAAATGGCCATTGAACGTTCAATTTAAAAACTTTTACTACTAATATAGCAGCAATAATGGGACCAAACATGAACGGTAAAAGGATATGAGCAAAATTCAAGATTAAACTCATAACGACTGCAGTTGTAAATAAAATTAAATTATTACGCCATAATACCCACATTAATGCTCACTTCTTTCATTAAAATGAGGTTAAGACTATCGTCTTAACCTCTCATCATTTTATATTAAATTATACAATGCGACTTAATGCAGTATCAAATGCTTGAATTGTTTTTTCAATATCCTCTTTTGTATGCGCTGTAGATAAGAACGTACCTTCAAATTGTGATGGTGGTAAGAAGATACCCTCTTTAGCCATTTCACGATACATATTACTAAAGAGTTCTAAGTCACTCTTATTCGCTTCTTCAAAGTTAGTCACTGGACCTTCATTTAAGAAGTAACCAATCATTGAGCCTGCTCTATTAACTGTAATAGGCACATTATGTTTTGCAAAGACTTCTTTTAAACCTTTTTCTAAAATATCTCCAAGTTCTTGGAAATACTCATAAGATTCTGGAGTTAATTGACTAAGTGTTTCATAGCCACTAGTCATAGCTAATGGGTTACCTGATAATGTACCAGCTTGATAAATGTTACCTACAGGAGCAATACTGTCCATAATTTCTTTTTTACCACCAAAGGCACCTACTGGTAAGCCACCGCCAATTACTTTTCCTAAACAAGTAAGATCAGGTGTTACACCAAAGTAACCTTGCGCACAATTATAGCCTACACGGAAACCAGTCATTACTTCGTCAAAGATAAGTAAAGAACCATATTCAGAAGTAATATCTCTAAGTCCTTGTAAGAAACCTTCTAAAGGTGGTACGACACCCATGTTACCTGCAACTGGTTCTACAATAACACCTGCAATATCGTCGCCATAATTTTCAAAAGCAACTTTAATAGCATCTAAATCATTATAAGGAACAGTAATTGTATTTTTGGCAGTACCTTCTGGCACACCTGGAGAGTCAGGTAAACCTAATGTCGCTACGCCAGAACCTGCTTTAATAAGTAATGAATCACTATGTCCATGATAGCAACCTTCAAATTTAACAATTTTATTTTTACCTGTATAACCACGTGCAAGACGTAATGCAGCTAATGTAGCTTCAGTTCCTGAAGACACCATACGCACTTTCTCAATTGATGGTACACGGTCAATAACTAATTCAGCTAATCGATTCTCTTCAAGTGTAGAAGCACCAAAGCTAGTACCTTTATCTACCGCTTCATGTAACTTCTCAATCACTTGTTTATTTTTATGTCCTAAGATTAAAGGACCCCAACTTAAAACGTAATCAATATATTCATTACCATCAATGTCATAGATTCTAGAACCTTCCGCATGATCCATAAAAATCGCCGGTGTATCTACAGATTTAAATGCTCTTACTGGGCTATTCACTCCACCAGGCATTAAATTTTCCGCAATTTTCATTGCTTCTTGTGATTTCTCGTAACCCATATTAAGTCCTCCTTTTCAAAAATAATTATTTATCTAAATAACGGCAAATATCTTTCGCAAAGTAAGTGATAATCATATCAGCACCCGCGCGTTTCATTGAAACCATTTGTTCCATTACTACGCGTTCTTCATCAATCCAACCATTGAGTGAAGCGGCTTTAGTCATTGCATATTCACCGCTAACATTGTAGGCAACAACTGGAATGTTTGTATTATTTTTAACATCTCTAACGATATCTAAGTAACTTAACGCAGGCTTAACGATCATCATATCTGCGCCCTCTTTCAAGTCACTTTCTAATTCTCTTAAAGCTTCTAAGCGGTTTGCAGGATCCATTTGATATGTTTTTCTATCACCAAATGAAGGAGCAGAATCTGCAGCATCTCTAAATGGTCCGAAGAAGCTTGAAGCATATTTAATACCGTAACTCATAATAGGAATGTTGTAGTAACCCGCTTCGTCTAAACCTTGACGAATTTCAGTTACAAAGCCATCCATCATGTTACTTGGCGCAATAATATCAGCACCAGCTTCAACTTGCGAAATAGCGGTTTTCACTAATAACGGTAATGATTTATCATTATCAACATCATGTGTGTGATCGTAAATTAAACCACAGTGACCGTGGTCAGTGTATTCACAAAGGCAAGTATCTGCTACGATGAGTAAATCTTCGTGTAATGATTTAGCTTTACGTGTTGCTTCTTGAACAATTCCGTTATGATTATAAGCACCTGACCCAACTTCATCTTTTTCATTTGGCACGCCAAAGAACATGATAGCTCTAATACCTAAATCGTAGGCTTCATTAATTTCTTCATCTAAAAGGTTTAGACTAATTTGATATACGCCAGGTAAAGATTTTATTTCACTTTTAACATTATCTTTTTCTACTACAAAGATAGGGTAAATTAAATCTTCTTTTCTAACATGGTTTTCTCTAACTAAACTACGCATTGATTCTGAAGAGCGTAATCTTCTGTGTCTATCAAATTTCATTATTTATTCCTACTTTCTATAACTTTATTAATAAGTGCTTCTGCCGTCTGTTTATCAGCTATATATGGTTCGATGCCATACTCCCTTAATGTATCTGCAGTTTGATGACCGATTGCATAATATTGATTAAAGTCAGACGGAAGTCCTTCATTAAAATAATAACGCACTGCCGACGAACTTGAAAACGTAAGTGCTTCAATTTCATTATTATTTATCATTTTTAAGACATCATGAATATTCTTCTTATAAGGAATAGGTTTGTATATATCAATTTTCACTACATCATTATTGATTGCTAATTGTTGTTGTAATTTAGGTCGCGCTTGTGCACTACTTGGTATTAAGATTTTCTGCCCTTGTATCTTAAAATTATTCAATAAGCCTTCTTGTGAAAAATCTTCAGGAATGAAGTCCACTTTAATGTTTAATTCACGACATTGTTGTGCAGTTTTAGTCCCTATTACAGCAATATGTTTAACTTGAAGTTTATCCATATAAGGCTGAAATAACCTCACTGCATTTTTAGACGTAAAAATAAGCCAGTCATAGTTGTTCTGCAATAATCGAGTATTAATCTCAAGTGGTTGAATTTGGATAAAAGGCTTATGCACAATTTCCGCTAAATCACTTTTTATTTTACTCGTTTGCGTCATTACTATAACTGGTTTCATTTGTTTTTACACCTCTAAATTTTGTATTAATGCTTAAATACATTAACTATTAGTGTGGTTGTTCTTCATTTAGTTTTCTAATAATTTCGTAAGCACCTTGTTCGATAAGCACATCGCTTACTTTTTTACCTAATTCTACTGGATCAGTACCTACTACAGTGTGTTCATATCTTTCCTTGCCATCTGGTGTCATAATTAAACCTGTAAATTCAATCTCTCCATTTGAATTATTAGTAGCATAACCACCAATAGGTACTTGGCAACTGCCATCCATAGCAGCTAAAAATGTTCGTTCAGCTGTCACACAATCTGCTACTTGCTTGTTGTGAACTTTCTGAAGTAATTCTAACAACTCTTTATCGTCACTTCGACACTCTATACCTAATGCACCTTGGCCGATAGCAGGTAAAAGAACATCCTTATCAAGATAAGTAGTTACAATGTCATCAGACCAGCCCATACGGCGTAAACCTGCAGCTGCTAGAATGATTGCATCATAATCTTCAGTTTCTAACTTATGAAGTCGAGTATCAATATTTCCACGAATCCATTTTATTTTTAAATTAGGATATTTAGATAATATTTGTGCACCTCGTCTTAATGAACTAGTACCAATAATACTACCATCAGGTAATTCATTTAAAGGCGTGTGGTTTTTAGAAATATACGCATCAAAAGGCACTTCTCTATCGGGGATGCAACCTAATGTAAGGCCTTCTGGAATAATACTTGGAACATCTTTTAACGAATGAATTGCCATATCAATGTCTTTATTAAACAACTCATGTTGAATTTCTTTAACGAAAAGACCTTTGCCCCCAACTTTTGATAGTTGTTTATCTACAATTCGGTCCCCTTTAGTGACAATTTCTTTTATTTCTATATCTAAAGTCGGATCCACTTCTTTAAGTTTATCGATAAATTGTTGACTTTGCGTTAAAGCAAGTTTACTTCTTCGCGAACCTACAACTAATTTGCGCATACGTGCTGCCTCCTATTGCTTTTCAAAAAATTAAGTGAAATGAGCTGTAAAAAATAAGTTAATCATACATAAGCAAAATAACACAATATTAAAGTAAATTAAATGAATTGATTTGAGCCACTGGTTAAGTCGGATAATAATAAAAATACTATAAAGGATTGTTATGATTGTAGATAAAATCACTTTAGGGTCTGTAAAGATGCTTTCTCCAACAGCATAAAAGCCCCACTGTGCTCCTAATATAATACTAAAAATTAAAATAATTAGACCGCTTAATGACGAATAAAACACAATTGCTTCTAAAGTAGCAACGCTTCCAATTCTAAAATACTTTTGGTCAAATTTTTTCTCTCTTAGATTGCGATATTGAATGATATATAACAATGCATTAACAAATGCTAATGCGAAAAATGCATAACTTAGGACAGCTAAACCTATATGAATTAAGAGTAATTCATTAATAACGGTAACTCTTTGGCCATTCGTAGAATAATGTTCTGGTTGGAAAGTATTCATCATTAATAAGACAAAGCCAATGACGTTTAAAAAGAATACGGAAAAGCTCAATACTTTCACAACATTTAATATTAATGAAATAGATATAATAATCCATGCCAAAAAGAAAAATACATCAAAAAGAGAATTGAGTGGTATGTGACTATGGGAGGTCATATAAATAGACAAAGAGATTGTTTGTAATATCCAAACAATCCCTAGTGTGTATATACCTAACTCTCTTATTTTATAGCTTTTTCTAACAAAATCTATAAAGTAACAAAGAATACTTATTAAATATATGACTAATATAATTTCATGAAATCTAATAAACAGGGTTTCTTGCATATTATCACCATATTAATATGCTTATCCAAAACTTAAGATATGTCGTACTGAAAGCTCCTTTTCTCTTTCTGCTTTACGCGCTTTAACTTGTTCGTAAGGATTTTCAGCTTCTATATCAAAGATATTTTGAAATAGCTCTAATTTTTCATTGCTTTTCTTATCGTTACTTAATTCTTTAGCCTGTTTAATTGGATCTTTTAGCATTTGATTAATAATACTTTTAGTATGCTTAGAAATAACTGTGCGTTCTCTTTCTGATAAATTAGGAAGCTTTCTATCAATACTTTCCATTGTTTCAGCTTGAATTGTCATAGCTTTTTCACGTAATGCTCTGATAACTGGCACTACGCCTAACATGTTAACCCAGTCATTATGATTTTGAATTTCATTAGGTATTTGATCTGCAATCATTTCTGCAGCCATTTGACGCTCACGTAAGTTAGCATCAACTAATCCTTTCAAATCATCTACATCATAACTAAACACATTATCACTAAAGTTAATACCTGGCTCAATGTCTCTAGGTACCGCAATATCAATTAACAATAATGATGTAGCTTTTCTAAGCGCTACCGCTTCTTCCATCATACTTTTTGTAATAATAAAATCTGGTGAACTAGTTGAACTAATCACAATATCAGTAGAAGCCAATAAAGTAGGTAAAGAATTAAGTGTATCATATTTAACATTATGTTTTTGTGCTAACAATCTTGCATTCTCTTCAGTTCTATTAACGACTGTAATGTTTGTAATACCTGAACCTAATAAGTTAAGTAGTGATAATTCACTCATTTCCCCTGCACCAATAATGACAGCTTGTTTACTTTTAAGTTTACCGAATACCTTTTTAGCTAATTCAACAGCTGCATAAGAAACACTCACTGCATTATCTGCAATATCAGTTTCACTATGCGCTTTTTTAGCGAAAGTAATTGCTTGTTTAAATAAATGATTAAAAATAGTTCCAGTTGTATTTGTTTCTTGAGCTAAGAAGAATGCGTCTCTCATTTGTCCAAGAATTTGAGTTTCACCTAATACAATTGAATCCAAGCCAGAAGTAACACGCAATAAATGTTCTACTGCATCGTCCCCCACTTTTACTTCTGACATAGCTTTTATATCATCTACTTCAAATCCAAACGAACGTGCTAAAAATCTTTGAATATAATAACGTCCAGTATGGATTTGGTCTACAACAGCATATACTTCTGTACGATTACATGTAGATAAAATGACGTTTTCTAAAATAGATTTAGTTTCAAATAAATCTTCATGGGCTAATCGTAAGGCATCATTTCTAAAAGCAACTTGCTCTCTAAGTGCTACATCGGCTGTACGATGATTTATACTTAAAGCAATAAAATGCATTTATAACGCCCTCCATATACTAACAATACCATTAGTATAACATATATACCTTTGATTTTAAGTTGGTTGCTCAAATAAATTAGAAAGATTCTAATTTACAGTCAAATTTTTGTCATTAATTGGCATACCTTTATAATATTAGAATATTTAACTTTAGTAGTAATTATAATTATTATAAATAAGAAGCAATT
>NZ_PPRD01000088.1:0-43751 GCF_002902575.1 Staphylococcus croceilyticus
ATATTCATTATTTTAAAATTTATTGATTAAGAATATTTAATTTCTTTATTCTCTTAACCTTACACAGTTATTATAACCATCTAACATTAAAATTAAATGAGAAAATCCTAATTTTTCAGAGAAATCTTAAATTTTCTAAAAATTCTTTATAGACCTCTTGAAAAATCAGTGTGTACTTATATGTTAACATATCTTACATTTTAAAGAAATACTGTTATAATTTAGATAATATGAATTATTAAAAGAAAGTAGGCATCAAATATGGAGACATTATTTTCAGGAATTCAACCAAGTGGTATCCCTACAATCGGTAACTATATTGGCGCATTAAAACAATTTGCAGATGTCCAAGATGATTATGATTGTTTCTTCTGTATTGTGGATCAACACGCGATTACAGTACCACAAGATAAAATCAAGTTACGTAAACAAATACGTCAACTTGCAGCAATTTATTTAGCGTCAGGCATAGATCCAGAGAAATCAACATTATTTATTCAATCTGAAGTCCCTGCGCATGTTCAAGCTGGTTGGATGCTCACTACGATTTCAAGCGTTGGTGAACTTGAACGTATGACTCAATATAAAGATAAAGCTCAAAAACGTACAGATGGCATCCCAGCAGGCCTATTAACATATCCTCCATTAATGGCAGCAGATATAGTGATTTATAATACAAATATTGTGCCAGTCGGAGAAGACCAAAAACAACATATGGAATTAACACGTAATTTAGTAGAACGTTTTAATAGTCGTTATAACGATGTATTAGTTAAACCCGAAATTCGTATGCCTAAAGTCGGCGGACGCGTAATGAGTTTACAAGACCCTACTAAAAAAATGAGTAAAAGTGATGATAACCAAAAAAACTTTATCTCATTATTAGATGAACCGAATGTAGCTGCTAAAAAAATTAAAAGTGCTGTAACTGATTCAGATGGCATCATTAAATTTGATCGTGACAATAAACCGGGTATTTCAAACTTATTAACTATTTATTCAAGTTTAACAAATGAACCTATTAAAGATTTAGAAGCTAAATATGAAAATGAAGGCTACGGTAAATTTAAAACTGATTTATCAGAAGTAGTGAAAGATTTCTTAGTTGATTTCCAAGAAAAATATAATGAATTTTATAACTCAGATAAATTAGATGACATCTTAGACCATGGTCGCGATAAAGCTCAAAAAGCTTCATTCAAAACATTGAAAAAAATGGAACGCGCTATGGGATTAGGTCGTAAAAGATAATAGCACATAAAAATGAGACAAGGTTATAATATCTTGTCTCATTTTTGTACTTATTTATTAATTATCTTCTACCTTTAGGGTTGAACGCATCTTTAAGTCCTTCACCAACAAAGTTTATGCTTAATATCGTAAACATAATCATTAGTGCAGGTGGCATCCATATCCATGGTTTAGAACTGATGATGTCTCCTTCTTGTGCATCACTTAACATGTTCCCCCATGAAGGAATTGATTTACTAATCCCAAAACCTAAGAAACTCAAACCAGATTCTACTACTATCATTCCAGCAAAAGTTAAAGTGGCTTGTACAATGACCACGCTCAAAATATTAGGTAACAAATGTTTTAAAATAATTTTGTAAGTAGGTGTACCTATAGATTTCGCGGCTAAAAAGTATTCATTTTCTTTTTCTTGCATGACTTTTCCTCGAACTAATCTGGCAATACCTCCCCAACTTAAAACTATAATAACCCCCACTAATATAATAGCTGAGCCGTAAGGATTTTTAATTTTATCACCTAACGCTGCATTTAAAACGATAGCAAAAATTAAAAATGGAAATAGCATTACAAATTCAGTAATCCTCATTAATAATGTATCAAGTAATCCTCCAAAATATCCTGATATTACACCAATTGCTATACCTATAACTAACATTCCAATAGTGGAAACCAGTCCAATTGTAAGTGAAACCCTTCCAGCATAAAGTAATCTACTAAAGTTATCTCTACCACCAGAATCTGTTCCTAACAGGTTTTGCGAAGTCATATCACCTTTAATATTTAATAAATCTTGTTGATTAATTGGTAATGGCGCTAACAACGGTGCAATTATAGAAATAATGGCTACTAAGATTAAAAAGATTAATGAAGCCATAGCAATTTTATTTTTAACAAACTTTTGTAAAGCAATCCGAGTAGGAGAAGACGATTTTTTTACTGCTTTTAAATTATTCTGTTGTTTTTTCTTCATATGATTTTACCCCTTCTCATTTTAATTACTACGAATTCTAGGATCGACAAAACTATATGTTATATCAGATATAAGATTTCCGAATAAGCCCAAAAATGAAAAGAACAACGTTAATGCCATCATTAATGGATAATCTTGACCAGTCACAGATTCTAAAAATAATTTACCAATACCATTAAATGAAAAAATAGTTTCAGTAATTACTGCACCACCTAAAATGCTTACAATATCTGCTCCTAAAAAAGTAATAATTGGAATTAATGAGTTACGTAAAATGTGTTTATTATAAATTTTATTCATTGTTAGACCTTTTGCTTTAGCAGTTAAAACATAGTCTTTATTTGCATTATCTATAATGTCATTTCTCAAATATTGAATGTACCCTGCTGTTGATAATAACCCTAAAGTTAGTGCAGGCAATAAAGTATGATAAAGCTTACTCATATAATAAGCAAAAGTACCTTCTTGAAGATTAATATTTACCGAACCTTGAAAAGGAAATATTGGAATTTGGAAGGCGAATATGTAAATAGCAAAAACCCCCGCAATAAATGAAGGTATCGCTAACATGACATAGTTGAATACTTGTATCGTATAATCTCCTATTGAGTACGCGTATCTACCTGAGATAATTCCTAATGCGAAAGATAATATATAAGTGATGATTAAAGATACGGCACCAAGCAATATTGTGTTGGGTAAGCGTTCGCTAATTAAATCAATTACTGGACGTTTATATTTAATAGATTCACCTAAATTACCATGTGCTACATTGCCTATCCATCTCACATACTGAGTTGGTATAGAATCATTAAGACCTAACTTTTCTTTTTGAGCTTCAATTGCTTCTTGTTTAACATGAGGATTATATTGTCCACTGAAAGGATCACCAGGCTGAATAATCGCCAAGCTAAATACCACAATCGATATTAAAAACAGTAATGGAATCATTAACAGAAATCTTTTTAATATAAGTTTTATCATTTGATATTCACCCTTTCAGTAAAGAAGCAAGCAACATGATGATTAGGCTTAATTTCTTCTAATTTTGGTCTTTCCTCTCGACATTTTGCTTGTGCAATTGGACATCTAGTGTGGAACGGACATCCTTTTGGAGGATTACTTGGAGAAGGTAATTCACCTTCCAACATAATTCTTTCTACCTTTGCTTTATTAAACTGAGGAATAGAAGAGATTAGCGCTTTAGTATATGGATGTTGAGGATTCTTATACAATTCAGTACTATCTGCTATTTCTACCATATGACCTAAGTACATCACTCCAATAACATCACTAATGTGTTTAACTACGCTTAAATCATGAGCGATAAATAAATAGCTTAAGTTAAACTCTTTCTGAAGATCTTTCATAAGATTTAGCACTTGAGATTGGACTGATACATCTAAGGCACTAACAGGCTCATCCGCTACAATAAGTTTAGGTCTTATCGCTAATGCTCTAGCTATACCTATTCTTTGTCTTTGCCCTCCTGAAAATTGGTGCGCATACTTATAATAAGTATCTTCACTCATACCTACACATTTTAATAAGTACATTACTTCATCTTTTAGTTTCTTTTTATCAGCCATATGGAAATTTTGTAATGGTTCTCCTATTATATCCCCAACCATTTGCATTGGATTTAAGGAAGCATATGGATCTTGAAAAATCATTTGAAAATTTTTACGAGCTTCTCTTAATTGTTTACCTTTTAATTGTGTAATATTTATATCATTTATTTTAATTTCACCAGATGTTATATTCTCTAAGCGTACGATAGACTTGCCAAGTGTAGACTTACCACATCCTGATTCTCCTACTAAACCAAATGTTTGCCCTTCTTTAATTGTAAAAGAAATATCATCTACTGCTTTTACATATTGAGTAGGTTTAAAAAGTCCAGATTTAATAGGATAATAGGTTTTTAAATTCTGTATTTCTAAGATGTTATCCATATTTTATTCTCTTCTATTCATCAAATAAATGACAGCGCACTTGGCTACCATCTTTACTTAAAAGTCTTGGTTCTTGTTGTTTACATATTTCCATTCTCACTGCACATCTGTTAGTAAAACGACATTGATTTTTATTAAATTGAGTTATACCGGGCACCATACCATCAATCACTTCAAGGTACTCTACATCCTCATTTAGTCTCGGTATTGTACGTAATAGTTTCTGTGTATAAGGATGTTGAGGATGATTTAAAATTTGATGTAATTCTCCATATTCAACAATTTGCCCAGCATACATAACAATGACTTTATCGCAAAATTCCGATACAACACTCAAATCATGAGTCACCAAAATAATCGACATATTATTTTTTTGTTGTAATTTTTTTAATAAATCCAAAATTTGTGCCTGTATCGTCACATCTAAAGCTGTCGTAGGTTCATCAGCAATTAACAACTTCGGATTACAAGAAATTGCTATTGCAATCATGACTCTTTGACGCATTCCTCCAGAAAGTTGATGAGGATAACTATTCAATACCTCATCTACTCGAGCTATACCTACTTGTTGCAACAGTTCTTTAGCTAAATCGTAAGCCTCTTTTTTACTTTTGTTTAAGTGTAAGATAATAGGCTCAATCAATTGATTTTTTATTTTAAATACAGGGTTTAAGGCTGTCATAGGCTCTTGAAAAACCATGCCAATATCTTTGCCACGAATTTTTCGATACTCACTTTCACTAGCATCTTGTAATTTTTTGCCATTAAAAATGATTTGCCCTTGTGTTATTTTAGATATTTTTTCAGGTAAGAGTTTAACTATTGATTTGTTTAAAATTGATTTACCACACCCTGATTCTCCTACAATTCCTAGTATTTCATTACTTTTTAATTTAAAAGAAATTTGATCAATTGTAGGATACCACTCGTTTTCAATCTTAATTGATGTTTCTAAATCTTTTATTTCTAATAAATAGCTATCCATAATTTGCTCCAATCAATAAACCTCGACTAAAGTCGAGGTTCATCTTTTATTCTTTAGTTATTTTATATAAATCCATATCTGAGCCTATTGAGATATCAACATTTCTCACTTTATCATTGACTACTGTAATAGTATCCAATTGAACAATTGGTAATGCTGGAAGAACGTCATTAGTATGTTTTTGCCATTCTACATAGATTTGTTTACGTTTTTTATCGTTATTTCCAACTTTATTGAAATCTAACGCCTCATCTAATAACTTATCTGAAGTTTTATCTGTTGTACGCATTTCATTTTGTGGTCTATCAGTATGGTATAAATCAGAAGGGTCTGGGTCAGAACCACCAGTCCATGTTCTGAAATAAACTTCCATATCTTTAGAAGCACTAGCTAAGTCATCATTATATTTACCAAACTCAACCATTTTCACATTAGTTTTTAATCCTACTTTTTCCCAGAAATCTTTAATCGCTGCAGTTCTAGGTTCGAATGTAGGGTTTGAACCAGAATAATGTTTTAAATTAATTTCAAATGGTTTACCATTAGGGTCTTCTCTGAAGCCATCGCCATTTCTATCTTTATATCCTAATTTATCTAACATTTTTTTAGCTTTTTCAGGATCATAACTATAGTTATTTAAATCTTTTTGATCGGCAGCAATCCAATGAATAGATGGGACAAAGCTATTTAATTCTTTACCATAACCTTGGTAAAATGCTTTAATCCATTTTTTTCTATCAATTGCATATAACATTGCTTGTCTAAGTTCTTTTTCTTTATATTTAGGACGTTCAGCGCCAGTTTTATTTTTTTCTTTATCATAATCATGAGAAACGAAACCAATTACTGAATAATCAGTACCAGGTGTTGATAAAACTTTAAGTTTACCTTCTCCAGATTTTTTAGCTTCTTTAGCAATACTACCTGTAGTAGAATCAGTCATATCAATTTCGCCATTTTTCATAGCTTTTACAATTTGTGTTTGATCAATTACTTTTAAATTTATTTTGTCTAAACCAGGTTTACCTTGCCAATAATCATTAAATTTCTCTAATTGTACTGCTTCGCCTTGAACTACTTTTGTCACTTTATAAGGCCCAATACCAATTGGATGTTTTCTGATTTTATCTGATTTCGCTAAGTCTTTAACTGCTACATCGCTTAAATATTTTTTACTTAATAATGGTCCAGCGAAGAAGCCTTCAAGATAATTCACTTTTTTATCTTTAAAAGTAACTTCCATAGAATAATCATCTAATTTTTTCAATCCACTAATTGTATCCGCTTGACCTTCATGTTTTTCTTTAGCACCTTCGATATTTTCAACGATAGGGAAATAACTACCTTGATAATCTTTATCTGCTAAAACATTTAAAGTATAAATCCAGTCATCAATTTTCAATTCATTACCATCTTGCCATTTAATGCCTTTTTTAATTGTAAATTTAATCTTCTTACCTGGATCTATATCTTTCCATGAAGCAATAAATGGTTTAGGTTTCATATTTTTGTCCAGTTTAATTAATGATTCATTGTAATAACTTTCAACTGATGAATCTGAAGCATCTGAACTCAATACTGATGATAATGTGCCTGAAGGTGCAGCATTTAAACCAACGTTTAATTCTCCACCTTTATGATTAGACGTTTCAGTTTTAGAGACATCCTTTGAACCTTCATCTTGTTTTCCTTTTCCACATCCACTTAATACTAATACTGCTACTAATAAAAGAACTAGGTACTTACCAATGACTTTCACTAATATCAATCCTCCTGTAGATTCTATGATGTTTGTTTCATTTTACTACTAAAATTTAAAAAGACAACTTATTTTATAGAATTTTCAGAAAACTATATATTTATAAATTCGCAAATATTAATGATGTAAATATGAAAAACCTTGAATACATTTTGTATTCAAGGCTAATGTTAAAATTATTTAATTTTCGTCTTTTTTCTTACCAGTTTCACGGTCAATGGATTTATCGATATAAGCATGTTTTAATGAATAATCGCCACCGATTTGGTGGTATTCAATACCTTTAACTTGTGGGTTTTTTAGAGAAGCTCCACCTTTTTGATAAATTGGTGCTACGGGTGCGTCATTTAAGAATAATTCTTCTGCTTCGCGCATTGTTGCAAAACGTTCTTTAGGATTTTGTAGTAATTCGCCATTAGCTTTTTTCAATAAGTTATCATACTCTTTACTGCCCCATCCAGTATTGTTTTGAGCATTATCTGTAGTCATAGTATCTAAAAATGTAATAGGATCTGGATAGTCTGGACCCCAACCTGATAATGACATAGAATAGTTCATTGTTAGTTCTGCTTGAAGTCGTTGTTTAAACGGCAATTGTTTAACTTTAACCGTTACTCCTGGTAGGTTTTTTTCAATTTGAGATTTAATAAATTCCGCAGAGATTTTAGAGTCTGGTGTATCTTCTGTATTTAAAGTAAACGTAAATTTATCTTTACCTAAAGCTTTTTTAGCTTTTTCTAAGTGTTCTTTTGCTTCTTTAGGATTATATTTTAACGGAGATTTTACAGTACCTGCATAATCTTTTCCATCCGGCGTTTTAGCTGTCTTTTTAGCTGTAAATCCATCGAAAGGTTTAGCTCCCGTGCCAAGCACTTCATTTACGTAATCTTTTTTATTAACTGCTTGTGCTATCGCATATCTCATGTCTTTATTTTTAAATTCTGGTTGCTGTTTTTCATTCATCTTTAAAAAGAATGTAGATGCTAACAGACGTTTAAATAGTGCAGGACTATCTTTATATTTATCTACTTGTTCTGATGTAATACCTGCAACATCTACTGAACCTGTTTCATATAAAGAAGCACCTGCTTGACTATCTTTCAGTATTTTATAATTAACTCTATCTAATTTAACGGATTTTTTATCCCAATAATCATTATTTTTAGTTAGCATAATTTTATCTTCCACTGCCCATTTCTTTATTTTAAATGGACCGTTATAAACTGTTTTATCAGCAGTAGTACCATAAGATTTTCCGTATTTCTTAACTATCTTTTCATTCTGTGGCATGAATGTACCAAACGCTAACATTTGTTGGAAATAAGGGATTGGCTTCGTTAAGTCAATTTGTAAGGTATAATCATCTAAAGCTTTAACCCCTAAGTCTTTAGGTTTTTTACCATGTTTATTTAAGTTAATATCTTCAGCATTTTTAATATCATACATTATGTAAGCATATTCAGAACCTGTTGCCGGGTCTACTGCTTTACGCCATGCAAATACGAAATCATGTGCAGTAACAGGATCACCATTAGACCATTTTGCGTCTTTACGCAATTTAATTGTCCAAGTTTTGCCACCATTTGTTTTTTTAGGTTCACCTTTAGCTACACCTGGTACCGCTTCATCTTTACTATTGAGCGTATATAAACCTTCAAAAACTTGATTATAAATTGTAAATGACACAGTATCAGTAGCTAATGTTGAATCAAGTGTATTAATATCTGAAGATGTAGCTATTCGATAAGTTTGTCCTTTATCATCGTATAATCCCCCACTTTTACTACATGCACTTAAAATGAGCATCATAATGATTAATCCTAATATCACTTTAAAGTTAATTTTTTTCATAGTAAATTCATCCTCCTTCCCCGATTTTTAAACGCTTTGCGCTTGATGTTCTTGTTTTAATTGAGCTGCCTCTTCATCAGTTACAAATACATAATGATCTGGTCTTATTTCTTGAAGTCTTCGCTCTGAATTTTTTGTTTCATCTTCTTGTTGATACGCTACACGTTTACGCGTTCTTTCACTATCTGGGTCAGGTTGAGGAATCGCTGATAACAATGATTTCGTATAATCATGTAATGGATGATAATAGATTTCGTCGGCTGAACCCAATTCGACAATTTTCCCAAAATGCATTACTGCAATACGGTCAGAAATATATTTAACCATTGATAAATCATGGGCAATAAATAAAAATGTAATGCCTCTTTCTCTTTGTAGTTTCAACATTAAATTAACTACTTGAGCTTGGATAGAGACGTCTAGAGCTGAAATGGGCTCATCCGCAATAATAAATTCAGGTTCCACTGCTAACGCACGCGCAATACCGATACGTTGGCGTTGTCCACCAGAAAATTCGTGAGGATATCTATTCGCATGTTCTTTACTTAAACCTACCGTTTCAAGTAAGTCATAAACACGACGCTTACGATCTTTTTTACTACTTGCCAATTTGTGAATATCAATACCTTCTGCGACAATATCCATTACTTTAAGTCTAGGGTTTAATGAAGCATAAGGATCTTGGAATATCATCTGAATTTTTTTATTAAATTTTAATAAATCTTTACGTTTTGAAATCTTTTGAATATCTTGGCCATCGTATAAGATTTCCCCACTAGTAATGTCATTCAACTTAATAATTGCTTTCCCTGTTGTTGATTTACCACATCCAGATTCTCCCACTAATCCTAATGTTTCCCCTTTGTAGATGTCGAAAGAAATGTCTTCAATGGCTCTAACTTCGTTGCGCTTACCTTCGTTAAAGTATTGCTTTAAATTTTTTATTTGTAATAAAGTCTCTTTATTATTCTTCATTGAACGACACCCTTTCTACTTGACGTGGTTTGTCATAATTATTTGGCATATAACGTAGTTTCTTTTTAACCATTTCAGGCGGTTCTACTTTAGGCGCACGTTCATCTAATAACCATGATTTTACAAAGTGAGTCGGTGATACTTTAAACCAAGGCGCTTCTTCTTTGAAATCAATGTCTAATGCATACTGACTCCTTCTTGCAAAAGCATCTCCTTTAGGTGGATGTAATAAATCAGGTGGCGTACCTGGAATTGCGATTAATTCTGTTTCATTACTTGTTGTTAAATCTGGCATAGATGATAGGAGCCCCCAAGTATATGGATGTTTAGGATCATAGAAGATTTCGTCTACATCCCCTGTTTCAATCATTTGCCCCCCATACATTACTGCTACTCTATCAGCAATATTCGCTACTACACCTAAGTCATGTGTAATAAAGATGATTGAAGTATCAATCTTTTTCTGCAAATCTTTCATTAAATCTAAAATCTGAGCCTGCATTGTTACGTCCAATGCTGTTGTTGGTTCATCTGCAATTAACACTTTAGGTTCACATGCTAAAGCTGTTGCGATAACGATTCTTTGTCTTTGACCACCTGAGAATTGGTGTGGATATGCTTTGAAACGTTTTTCAGCATTTGGTAATCCAACTAAATTTAAAATTTCCAATGCTCGTTTTTTCGCTTCCGCTTTACTATAATTACGATGTTTAATTAAAGGTTCCATGACTTGCTTTCCAATTTGCATTGTTGGATTGAGTGATGTCATTGGATCTTGGAATATCATTGAGATATCTTTTCCGCGTAATTTAATTAATTCTTTCTCAGATTTACTTGCTAAATCTTCTCCAAGAAAATCAATCGAACCTTTTTTAATACGACCCGCATCTCCTTGGAAAAGTTTAGTAATTGCTTTTGTAGTTACAGACTTACCCGAACCTGATTCACCTACAATAGCTAATGTTTCCCCTCTGTTTAAATAAAAATCTACACCTCTAACCGCTTGCACTTCCCCTGCAGTAATGTCAAAGGAAACATGCAAGTCGTTGACTTCTAATATTCTTTCTGACATAACGTGTGCCTCCTTTATTATTTACGCATTTTAGGGTCAAATGCATCGCGTAAACCATCACTAAATAGATAGAAAAATAAGATTAATAAACTTAAAATTGTTGCTGGAATAAATAATTCATGTGGGTGAATTAATAACATTGCACGTCCATCATTAACTAATGAACCAAGTGACGTTTTTGGCGCAGGAACACCTATTCCAATGAAGCTTAAGAACGCTTCAAAGAAAATTGCACTTGGGACAGTAAACATTGATGTTACTACAATAGCCCCTAATGTATTAGGTAGAATATGTTTGAAAATTAGGTTGAATTTTGATGCACCTAACGTTCTTGATGCCATAACAAATTCTTGGTTTTTTAATTTTAAGAATTCACCACGAACAACCCTACTCATTCCTAACCATCCTGTAATAGACATGGCTAGAATAATTGTCCAGATTGAAGGTTCAAAGATAAGAACGAATAAAATTACTACGATTAAGTTTGGAATTGAAGCAATGATTTCTAAAATACGTTGCATGATATTATCTACTCGTCCTCCAAAGAAACCAGATATAGCACCGTACACTACCCCAATAAAGATGTCTAATAACGCAGCGACTACACCGATGATTAATGAAATTTGAGCACCTTTCCATGTTCTAGACCATAAATCACGTCCTAGTTGGTCAGTACCAAACCAATAATTATCTTTAGCGCCTACTTCTCTATAGACATTTTTCCCATCACTTCCTGTACCATCAAAAGGTAAAAAGTGAATTTTATCTAATACAGGTATCTTTGCCGGTAAATTACGATATTGAACGTTTTGTTCTGCATAATCATGTTTACTCATCATTGGACCAACAAGTGCCATTAGTATAATAAGAATGAGGCCAATCATCCCTATTAAGGCTAATTTATTTCTTTTAAGTTGTGTCCACGCGTCTTGCCAGAAGTTTCTACTTTCACGTTGCATTTCCGGTTCTTTATTTAAATCTAGCTCTCTTAATACAAAACCAGTTGATACCGCACCTTCAGAGGTATGAGTCATAGCTGCATTTGAATGATCATCAAACGTTTTTTCAAAATTTTTATCTGCCATTATTTTTTACCTCCTTGAACACGGATACGTGGGTCAATTACGCCATATAAGATATCGACAATAAAGATAGATACTATAAACAGCGTACTGAATAATAACGTTGTAGCCATAATTACTGAGAAATCATTTGTTGTAATCGATCTAACGAATTGGTCCCCTAAACCTGGCACACCAAAGATATTCTCAATTGTTAAAGTACCTGTTAGTATCCCTGCTAACATTGGTACTAGAATAGTGATAATTGGAATTAATGCATTTCTCAATGCGTGCCCAAATAACACTTTCATAGAAGAGTTCCCTTTTGCTCTTGCTAGTAATATGTAATCTGAACTTAATACTTCTATCATTTCCGCTCGAATGTACCTTGCTACTGTGGCCATTACCCCTGCAGATAATGCTAATGAAGGTAAGACTGCTGTTGAAAATCCTTCCCAACCTGCTACTGGGAACCAACGTAAACGTACCGCAAACACATATTGTAAAAGTACTGCTAATACGAATGAAGGTACTGATACAGCAATTACTGAAATGACAGTTGTAGTGTAGTCCACCCAAGTATTTTGTTTAGTTGCTGCAGCTACACCTAGGATTAAGCCTAAAATAACCCCAATAACCATAGCTGTCATACCCATTTCCATTGAAGGAATCAATCTCGGTCTAATAAGCTCCCATACCGGTTGATTATGATATTGGAATGAATACCCAAAGTCCCCTGTCACAACATTTTTCAAATAATGAAGATATTGCACTGCTACTGGATCATTTAAACCATACTTTTCATTAAGTATATTCTTTTGTTCAGCACTTAATTTCGCATCGTTAAACGGTGAACCAGGCATTAATTTCATTAAAAAAATGTGATTGTAATAATAATGAACAACGATAAAAACATATAACCTAAACGTTTCAAAACATACCTAGTCATCATGCATCCCCCTTTTTAAATTTTCAAAATTAACATTCCCTTCAAAATTTTCAGAAATATTTAATAACATTATATATACTACTTTCATACAATTGCAATATTATTTTACAATTTATTAATAAAAGAGTATTTTTTTGTAATCTTTAATAAACACATATGTTTTATTAAAATTATTTTTAAAATTCTATATTTATATTATTTATGGAGTAAGTTAAAATAAATTAAATCGTCAACTGGAGGCATTGCTATGAGGAACTTAAAGAACTGGATAATATGGTTGCTAATTACTCCCATTTTATCTGTGATACTGTGGCTTATTTTTACTAATCATTCATTTATCTCATATATCAATTCATTGTTTTACATATCTCTTATTATATTTATAATTATTTTTCTCATTTTGCTTGTTCAAGAAGGTATTTTTGATGCGACGAGTTATGGGTTTAGAAGAATTCGTTATCAACTTTCTTCACGCGCTAAAAAGAAAACGATGGAACATGATGATTTTTTCAATCCTCAACAAGCCAAAAGAGAGACCTATTATATTTCTACATGGGTAGGGCCAGCTTTAATAAGTAATGTTGCTTACTTTATTCTTACAATAATTATTCCCTTAACTTTATAAATGGCTTTCCACACATTAAAAAAGACCATGAACACTCATTGAGTCGTTCATGGTCCCTCATTTTCAAAAATAAAGTATTTACGCTTCAAATTTCTTAAATACTAATACGGCATTGTGTCCACCAAAGCCAAGACTATTACTCATAGCGTAAGTAATATCTAAGTCTTGCGCTTCATTAGGAACGATGTCTAAGTCACATTCTGGATCTGGCGTATTAGCATGAATTGTTGGCGCAATTTTAGAGTCGCGAATAGATAATGCTGAGAAGATGGCTTCAATTCCACCTGTAGCACCTAATAAGTGACCAGTCATAGACTTAGTTGAACTTACTTTCAAGTCTTTCGCAGCATCGCCAAACGTGTTCTTAATTGCTTGAATTTCATACATGTCGCCTACTGGTGTACTTGTACCATGGGCATTTAAATATTGAACGTCTTTCGCTTCAATGCCTGCATCATCTAACGCAGCTTGCATTGCGCGAGAACCGCCTTCACCTTCTGGAGCTGGTGCAGTGATATGATATGCATCACCTGTTGAACCATAACCTACAATTTCAGCGTAAATTTCTGCACCACGAGCTTGAGCTGATTCTAATGATTCAATAACTAAGATACCAGCACCTTCACCCATTACGAAACCGTCACGGCCTTCTTGGAAAGGACGGCAAGCTGTTTCTTTATCATCATTTGTTGATAAAGCACGACTCGCGCTAAATCCAGCTAATGCCATATGAGTAATAGGCGCTTCTGTACCACCTGTAATCATTGCATCAGCATCACCACGTTGGATGATTTTAAATGCTTCACCAATTGAGTTCGTACCTGTTGCACATGCAGTAACAGTAGAACCATTTGGTCCTTTTGCACCTAAATCAATCGACACTTGGCCAGTTGCCATATCAGGAATAAGCATTGGTACGAAGAAAGGACTTACTCTTCTTGGACCTTTCTTTTGTAAAGTCGTATGTGCCACCTCAAATGTTTCCATACCACCGATACCTGAACCGATCCAAACACCAATACGATTAGCATTGTCCTCATTGATTGTTAACTTCGCATCTTCCACTGCTTGACGCGCAGCTACTACTGCATATTGTGTAAAACGATCCATACGGCGTGCTTCTTTCTTCTCCATATGGTCTTCAATATTAAAGTCTTTAAGTTCACCTGCTAAATGAACATTATAATCTTCAGTGTCAACGCGTGTAATTGTATCAATACCATTAACACCTTTTAAAGCATTCTCCCAAGTTGAATGGGCATCGTTTCCGATAGGTGATAATGCACCCATGCCTGTAATCACAACTCTTTTATTCTCAGTCATACATTATATCCTCCTATTTACCCCATTTGATAACCATAGCGCCCCAAGTTAGGCCACCACCGAAACCTACTAATACTAAAGTATCGTCGTCTTTAATTCTTCCATTTTCTAATTCTTGTTGAATACTTAAAGGTATTGAAGCTGCAGAAGTGTTACCAAATCGATTAACAGAAACACTCATTTTTTCTCTTTCTATACCCAATCTTTCGCGTGCTGATTCCATAATTCTGATGTTCGCTTGATGAGGAATAAACATATCAATGTCATCAGATTGTAAACCAGCTTTTTCTACTACACGTGTAGACGCATTGCCCATAATTCTCACTGCGAATTTGAACACTTCACGTCCGTTCATTACTAGTTTACCAGTATCTTTGTTTAAGTATAAGTATTTTCCACCTGAACCATCAGATCCCATTTCATAACTGATGATACCTCGTCCTTCAGAAACTTCACCGATGACAACGGCACCAGCGCCATCACCGAATAATACTGCTGTAGAACGGTCTGTTAAATCCGTAATCTTAGATAATTTATCTGCACCGACAACCAAGATATTTTTATAGTCTCCTGATTGAATATATTGTTTAGCCGTAATCATTGAATACATAAAGCCTGAACATGCAGCCAATTGGTCCATTGTCGGCACTTTACCTGTACCTAATTTTTCTTGTAACATATTTGCTACTGATGGGAATGGCATATCTCCCGTTGCAGTCGCAACAATAATCATATCTATATCAGTAGGTTCGATGCCTGCATCCGCAATCGCTTTTTTACTCGCTTCATAAGCTAAGTCAGACGTATCTTGGTCTTCGCTCGCCCAACGTCTTTCTTTGATACCAGTCATTTTTGAAATCCACTCATCTGATGTATCTAGAAATCCTTCGAAATAGGCGTTATCTACTACTTTATCAGGTGCATAAGCACCGAAACCTTTTATACCTACGTTCATGAACGTACACCTTCTTACTTCATTTTTTAATACCAGGTATTAATTTAACACATTTTTTCTTCTCAACTCAAGTAGTTACACTTTTTTAGTCTTTCTTTTCTTTTTAGGAAAATTAATATAACACACAGCACGTCATGAATTTTAGAACAAATTCTAACACTTACCCTACTACCACTATACAAACAATTCGCTTTACATTAAAATAAAAGTATATAAATTTTGGAGGTCATTTGTATGAAACACCTCATCACATTTATCTGGGCATTAATCTTAACGCAAATGGTTAACTTCGTGTTAAACAGTTTAAACGGCGGAGGCTCTTTAAACTTTATTGCACCAGTCATTATAGCAGTATTCATTACAATTATGATTGCTATCTTAGGCGCTATGATTAAACCAAACGATTTTGCCCGTAAAGGTAACAGACATATTTAATAACACTTATTAAATAGTTCAAAAATACGGTTGATGAAACTTTTAACGTTCTATCAACCGTATTTTTTATATTAAATATATGACTAAATTGCTTACCCTTTCTAACCATTGACTTAAGCTATGCCTAGGGCAAGCGAACCCAACAATATGCAGAACTACTCTGAATCCCTATAAAAAACAAAAAACCTAGAAAGTGCTCCTCACACTTCCTAGGTTTCCCCTAATTATTCATTTTCAGGTTTTTTTACATCAAAAGTTAATTCTTGATTATCATCTAAACCAACATTAACCACAGTACCTTCTGGTAAACTTTCTCTAATCATCATACGTGCTAATGGTGTTTCAATTTGACGTTGTACAAAACGTTTCAATGGTCTTGCACCAAATTGTGGTTCGTACGCTTCTTCACCCAACCATTTTTTAGCGTCATCAGAAACCTCTATAGAAAGACGTTGATCCATTAAACGAATATTTAATTGAGTTAAAATTTTATCAACAATCATACTCATATCGTTAATAGATAATGGTTTGAATAACACGATGTCATCCATACGGTTTAAGATTTCAGGTTTAAAGAAGGCATGTAAGCTATCCATTACAGCTTTTTCAGTGTCTTCAGTAATTACACCACTATCTTTAACGTTTTCAAGTAATACTTGTGAACCAATGTTACTAGTCATAATAATGATAGTGTTTTTAAAGTCAACGCTACGTCCTTTAGAGTCAGTTAAACGACCTTCGTCTAAGATTTGAAGTAACACGTTGAATACATCACTATGCGCTTTTTCAACTTCATCAAGTAAGATAACTGAATAAGGATTACGTCTAACCGCTTCAGTTAATTGGCCACCTTCATCATGACCTACATAGCCTGGAGGGGCACCAATTAATCTAGAAACAGAGTGTTTCTCCATATACTCACTCATATCAATTCTAATCATGTGTTTTTCAGAATCGAATAATGAAGCAGCAAGTGATTTAGCTAATTCAGTTTTACCTACACCAGTTGGTCCTAAGAATAAGAAGCTACCAATTGGTCTATTAGGATCTTTAATACCTGCACGTGCTCTAACTACAGCGTCAGATACTAAGTCTACCGCTTTATCTTGACCTACTACGCGTTCGTGTAAGATATCACTTAAGCTTAATAATTTTTCTCTTTCAGTTTCAACTAATTTAGATACTGGAATACCAGTCCATTGACTAACAATGTCGCCAATTTCTTCGTCAGAAACAACTTCACGAATCATGCGTTCACTGTCGCCTTGTTCGTCTTGGTATGCTTCTTCAAATTCTTTTAATTCTTTTTCTAATTGAGGAATTGTGCCGTATTGTAATTCAGCTGCTTTTTCATAGTTGCTTTCAGTTTGAGCATCTTCTAAAGCTTGACGGCTACGGTCTAATTCAGCACGTTTTTCTTGTACTTTTGCAATTTTTTCTTTTTCTTGTTCTACGCGAGATTGTAAAGTTGCTTGTTTTTCTTTTTCATTAGAAAGTTCTTCTTGTAACTCTTCTAAACGAAGTTTACTTGCATTGTCAGATTCATTTTTCAATGCACTTTCTTCGATTTCTAATTGCATTACACGACGGTTCACTTGGTCTAATTCAGTTGGATTAGAACCCATTTCAGTACGAATCGTCGCACAAGCTTGGTCGACTAAGTCGATAGCTTTGTCCGGTAAGAATCTATCTGTAATGTAACGATCTGATAATTCTGCTGCTGCTACTAAAGCACGGTCTTGAATTCGTACACCATGATACACTTCGTAACGTTCTTTCAAACCACGTAAGATTGAAATAGTATCTTCAACATCTGGTTCGCTAACGCCTACTTTTTGGAAACGACGTTCTAATGCAGAGTCTTTTTCAATATATTCTCTGTATTCATTTAAAGTAGTAGCACCGATACAATGTAATTCACCACGTGCTAACATTGGTTTCAACATGTTGCCGGCATCCATTGCGCCGTCTGTTTTACCAGCGCCAACTAACATGTGAATTTCGTCGATAAATAAGATGATACGTCCATCAGATTCTTTCACTTCTTTAAGTACTGCTTTAAGACGTTCTTCGAATTCACCTCTGAATTTCGCACCAGCAACTAAGGCACTTAAATCTAATTCAAAGATTGTTTTATCTAATAAAGATTCAGGTACATCTTTACGTACAATACGTTGTGCTAAACCTTCAACAATCGCAGTTTTACCTACCCCAGGTTCACCGATTAATACAGGGTTATTTTTTGTTTTACGGCTTAAGATTCGAATTGTGTTACGAATTTCTTCATCTCTACCAATGACAGGGTCCATTTTACCTTGTCGCACTTCTTCTACTAAGTCACGACCATATTTCTCTAAAGCTTCATAATTTACTTCTGGATTTTGTGAAGTCACATGATTTCCCCCTCTTACTTTTGTAATAATCTCTTTTACTACTTCTTCTTTATTACCTACAAATTGTTTAGTTGTGTCATCAATATCCATTGCAGCACGTAGAATGTGTTCCATTGAGATATATTCATCTTCATATTCTTTCATATACGATTCGGCTTTATTTAATAATTCATTAGCTTTTGAACCAATATATTGTCCATATTGAATATTATCTCCTTGCACTGAAGGATAATTTTTTAATTTATTTGTATACGCTTGATTTAATTCATCAGTATCTATATTTGCGCGTTCTAATATGCTTTTAAATAAGCTATCAGTTTCTTCTAAAGTTCCTTTTAGTATAGCTTCAATTTCAATATTTTGTAATTCATTTTCTTTACTCAATTCAACCGCTTTTTTTAATGCGCCTTGAATTGCATATGTCATTTGATTAATATCCAAATTTATTCACCCCTACTTATTTAATAAGAGCAAGATCAAATACTTTATTTTGACTTTGACTTTCTTTGACCTTAATTACATTATAGACCTTCTTTGACTATTAAGCAACAGTTATACTCAGCTTTTTTATTTTTTGAAAAATGCGCGCCACTACTGGTCTCATGCGTTTTCATTAATATCTTACACATCATGTTTTATCACATTATGCCCATAGATAAACATCAAATTTCTCATCTCCCCAGTTTAAAAGTCAAACTTTGACTTATCAAATAAAGACATAAATTAAACCAGTTCAATGAGTCATTTCACTGAACTGGTCTGCCATCTTTATTCATTTTTAGTATTTTTCTTAATCGCTTTAAGAATTTCATCAGATAATGCTTCAACACCACTGTTTTCTAAGTGAACGCCGTCTGAAGCAAAGTATTCTGAATGGCCTTCAGAACGTTTATACCAATCGACTAATGTAACATTCTTATGTGTTTTAGCTGCATCAGCGAGTTGTTTGTTAACGTTGTCTTGCCAATCTCTTGGTACACGTGTATTAACTAAGTAAATTTGTGCTTTACCAAATTTACTAATTAATTGATCTAACTCTTCTTTAGTAAAATCACCATTGGTACCAAGTTCTAAAACAACTTGATCTGAAGGTTTATTATAATTGGTGTAACTATTAGACACAGTTAATGCCTCTTGTAAATGACGTCCAACTTTACCGTCAATCGTAGCTTTTGGAACTTGAGATTTAAATGCCTCTCCAATGTCTACCATTACAGAGTCACCAATTAATAATGGACTAATATTTGTATAAACTTGGTCTTTTTTCTTACTCTTACTTGATGAGCCGTCAATTTTAATATTTTCTCCTGGCATCATTCTCACTAAATATTTGTCTGTTTCATTCGTATTAAATGAATTCGCTTTATTCGCTATTTCATCTTTTCCGAAACGATCAAAAGCACCAGCAAATATTAATAATAATGGAATCGTTAAAATCGCTGTAACGATGGTTCTAATGAATTTAGGTCGTCGCAAACGATTGAATGAGAAAGCTTTAAGCCCTTCTCTTCTAAACGGCGTTTCTACATAGCGATAAGACAATTCAGCAAATAAAACAGTTAAGATAATATCAATGATATAGACATAAGCTGGAATTTGCCCATCCGTATAATGAATATGTACGAAACTAATAACTGCAAAGTGCCATAAATAAAGACTATAAGAGCGTTTACCAATGTAGACAAGTACAGGATGACTAAGTACCTTTGCTAATACCGTAGTTGGATGAACCACGCTCGCAATAATAAATAATGTCATGCCTGAAATGAGGTAGAACCCTCCATTATATATCCATGAGCTGTTATCGCTTACTGTAAAGAATAATATGATTAGCATGACCAACCCGGCGATACCTACACCGTCAATTGAGCGTTGCAGCACTGCTGGCGGATTCGCTTTTAATTTAAAAGGTGGCCACATAAACGCCAATATCACACCAAGTAACAACGTTTGTAAACGCGTATCCGTACCAAAGTAAACGCGAGAATATCCTACGTTTGGTTGTGAAATAATTACCATTGCTAATAATGAAATTAGCGATACAATCCAAAATATCAATGTAACATTTCTATACTTTTTAATCGTCAATAATAAAATGACTAACACAAATGGGAAAAATAAATAAAATTGTTCTTCAATAGCTAGAGACCATAGGTGTTTAAGTGGCATAAATGAAAATTGTTCGAAGTAGTTTACATCTTTCGCAATATACCACCAGTTTGAAACATAAAATAGTGCAGCTAACATATCATGTTTCACGCGAACAATTTGTTGTGGTTCAAATATTAATGTGGCTAACCCAACCACAAGTAAAAGTGCTAAAACAGCTGGGAGTAAACGTTTAATACGTCGTGTCCAAAATTGTCTGAGATTAATAATGCCAGTTTCTTCGTATTCTTTTAATAGTAAACTTGTTATCAAGTAACCAGAAATTACAAAGAATGTATCTACACCTAAAAAGCCACCTTTAAGCCATTGTCGATTTAGATGGTAAATAATAATGCCAATAACAGCTATTGCTCTTAAACCATCTAACCCAGGCATGTAGCGCATTTTAGTCTTACGATGCTTACTTTTGTTTAACTCTAGTTTCATTGTTCACATTCTTTCCCTATAAAATAATAAATTTCATATAAATTCATTACATTTAAAAGCACTGCAAGTTAGGATAAAACGTAAGCCGATGATCATCAACATAAGCGAATATGAGTTATTCTAAACTTTTTAAATATTAATGTGTATGATTGTCGTGTTTTATACTGAGGTGCCTGAACTTTAATGCACGATATAATACTGTATGTCCTTTAATTCAATTTCTCGACTAGTCTACTACATAATAAATATGTGTCTTTTAAAAAATTACTAAATATAACTTTCCCTATGTATCACTTATGATATAAGTCCTATGTATTGTAGTATACCCTATAAACAAATTCAATTTATATTACAATAATGTCATTTCGTTGATTTTGTTTCTTTTTGAAACTGATATTTATTTTATTCATTTGTTTGCTATTTGGTACTGCCTTTTCAAGAAAACAAAAAACAATAGTACAACGATAATGTGTACTATTGCTTCTTCACCAAATCTAGCCTACGCCTAAGGCAATCTTAGCGTATCTAGACATCATATCTTTATTCCATGGTGGATTCCAAACGATATTCACTTCTGTATCTTGAATTTCAGGAATTTCAGCTAATACAGTTTTAATTTGTTCAATAATTTGTGGTCCGAGTGGACAACCCATTGATGTTAATGTCATTTCGACTGTGCATAGACCGTCATCATCAACATTCACTTTGTATACTAAACCTAAATTAACGATATCAATCCCTAATTCAGGGTCAATTACCATTTCAAGTGCACCAAGGATACTATCTTTTAATGCTTCTTCCATTAGTATCACCTCTCAATATTATCTTTCCCTTAATATATCAAATATCCGACAAAACGCCAATAAAATGCTATGATACTACTAAACAAGAAATTTGATGATATGTTACTCAAGGAGATATTTATGGAACCTTATTTAATTTGTTTAGACTTAGATGGAACGTTATTAAATGATAATAAAGAAATTAGTTCATATACAAAACAAGTTTTGACAACATTGAAGAAGCAAGGACATCGTATTATGATTGCAACTGGCCGTCCTTATCGCGCGAGTCAAATTTACTATCATGAACTTAATATGGATACGCCTATTGTTAATTTTAACGGTGCCTATGTCCATCATCCTAAAGCTGATGATTTTGAAACGACACATGAAGTGCTAGATGTTGATTTATCTCGTAACATGATTGAAGCACTTCAGAAAGCAAATGTGACAAATATTATCGCTGAAGTTCGAGATCATGTCTTCATTAATAATCCTGACCCACGTTTGTTTGAAGGCTTTTCAATGGGAAACCCTAAAATCCAAACAGGTAATTTATTAGAAGAATTAGATGAACCGCCTACTTCTATTTTAGTTGAAGCGGAAGAAGTCAATATTCCACGTATCAAACAAATGTTGACTCGCTTCTATGCTGAGAATATTGAACACCGTCGTTGGGGCGCACCATTTCCTGTTATTGAAATCGTGAAACGTGGTATTAGTAAAGCACGTGGTATCGATCATGTGAAGGACTATTTAAATATCGACCCATCTCGCATTATCGCTTTCGGTGATGAAGATAATGATATTGAAATGATTAAGTATGCTAAATATGGTATTGCTATGGATAACGGTTTAGATGAATTAAAACATATTGCTAACCATATTACGCAGTCTAATAATGAAGATGGGATTGGACGTTATCTCAATGATTTCTTTGGCCTAAATATTCCTTACCAAGGATAAATTGTCGATAATAAGTGAGACAGAATTTAATCATTAAATTTTGCCTCACTCTTTTTATGATATAAATAATGGAGGATTATATATATATGACTAAGATAATTGTGGTCGGTGCTGTAGCGGGTGGTGCAACGTGCGCTAGCCAGATTCGTCGACTAGATGAAGACAGTGACATTATTATTTTTGAAAAGGACCGCGATATGAGTTTCGCCAATTGTGGTCTGCCTTACTACATCGGTAACGTTATAACTGAGCGTAAGGATGTCTTACCTCTTACGCCTGAAAAGTTTAAAGACAAGAAAAATATTACAGTGAAAACGTATCACGAAGTAGTTAGTATAGATGATAAAGCGCAAACTGTGCGTGTATTAAATCATCAAACTGGAGAAACATTTGAAGAATCATATGACAAATTAATTTTAAGTCCTGGTGCGAGCGCAAATCGATTAGGATTCGACAATGACATGACATTCACATTGCGTAACATGGAAGATACTGACGCCATTGATGACTATATTGAACAACATCAAGTTAAGAAAGCCTTAGTTGTAGGCGCAGGTTATATTTCTTTAGAAGTTGTAGAGAATTTGCATCATCGTGGATTAAATGTGACATTGATTCATCGCTCTGAAAAGGTAAACAAATTAATGGATCAAGATATGAACCAACCAATTTTTGATGAACTTGAGGCAAACAACATTTCTTATCATTTAAATGAAGAAATTGAAACAATTGAAGGTAAAACGGTAACATTCAAATCTGGTAGAAAAGAAGATTATGATTTAATTATCGAAGGCGTAGGCACCCACCCTAATACTAAGTTCTTGAACTCATCAAATATTGAGTTAGACGATAATGGATTTATTCCAGTGAATGACAAATTTGAAACAAATATTTCTAATATTTATGCCTTAGGTGATGCAATCACATCTCACTATCGACATGTAGATTTGTCAGCACAAGTGCCTTTAGCATGGGGTGCTCATCGTGGCGCAAGCATTATTGCAGAACAACTCGTTGGTAATCGCGAAGTAATGTTTAAAGGGTATCTTGGCTCTAATATTGTGAAATTCTTTGACTATACTTTCGCTAGTGTTGGCGTAAAACCTTCAGAATTAGATAACTTTAACTATGAAATAGTTGAATTAAAAAGTGGCGCTCATGCTGGTTATTACCCAGGGAATAGCGATTTACACTTACGCGTCTATTTTAATAAAGAAAATAGACAATTATTGCGTGCAGCTGCCGTAGGTAAAAAAGGTGCAGATAAACGTATAGATGTATTATCTATGGCGATGATGACAGGCGTCACTGTAGATCAACTGGCAGAATTTGAAGTAGCTTATGCCCCACCATATAGTCATCCTAAAGATTTAATCAATATGATTGGTTATCAAGCTCGCGATATTAAATAAATAAAAACTCGAAGTCATGAGATAGCCCTCCTATTAAGGACGATCAAGTGACTTCGAGTTTTTATATTATTCATTTAAATTTTATCCTAAACCAAACATTTTAGTTAAAGGACCCCATGGTAAAATAATGCCTAATGCCATTGTAATAATGATTAGCACGATTGTTGACCAGAATAAACCATGACTTGCTTCGCCTTTTTTTCTTTTAGCAATCGAAACTTCTATTAAAGCTACGACACCAAGGCCACAAAGCATTTTTAACGTTAGCAACATATGATTGCCGCCACCGCCATGACTCGCTGCCATGAACTCTTGAATTAAAAGCCAGAAGCCTGAGAACAATGTTAATAACATAAATACTCTTAATGCCATTTGTAATGGTTTAAACATTGGCGTAGGGCCTTGCTTTTTAGAAATATGTAAAAATGCAATAACATATAACACAATTGTTAGAACCCAACTTACAATATGCATATGTAACAAGACAAATTCCTCCCCCATACTTATTATTACTTTCACCTTAATATCATAACATATATTGTTAATATTCTTATAATTAAAAAAGGCCACCATAACGGCGACCTTTCAGTGATTATAGAATAATAAGTTATTCGCTATCTTTAGCAATATAAGTTGTTAAAGTACCGATATTATCGATTGTAACTTTAACTTCATCTCCAGGTTGTAGGAATTGAGGTGGTTGTAAACCTGCGCCTACACCAGCTGGCGTACCAGTAGCAATAATATCACCTGGATGTAAAGCAACATATTTTGAAATTTCTTCGATTAAATCATCAATTTTATTAATCATTTGGCTTGTATTACCATCTTGACGAATTTCATTGTTAACTTTAGTAACGATATTAACATTTTCTGGTGTTGGAAGTTCATCTTTAGTTACGATGTAAGGTCCCATTGGGCAACCACCAGTTAAACTTTTAGATAAGAATGCTTGGTCTTGTGCTTGTTGTGCTGTACGGTCAGTAATGTCATTAATGATTGTATAACCGTAAATATAATCAAGTGCTAAAGCTTTTGGAATTTTTTCTCCGGCTTTACCAATAACAATACCAAGTTCGCCTTCATAGTCTAATTGGTCTGTGATATCTTTATGATTTGGAATTGTTGCTTCGTCACCAGTTAATGATGAAGCGGCTTTCGTAAATACATATAAGCGCTCTACTTCATGATTTAATTCACTTGCATGATCTTGATAGTTACGTCCAAATGCAATTACATTGTTTGGAGGCGTAACTGGAGGTAAGAATTCAATATCGTTATACGCAATTTTATAATCATCTGCTTTGCCACTTTCTTCAGCAGCAACCACAGCTTTACGTACTTGCTCTTGGAAATCTAACGTTTGGTTTTGTTGTAAACCTTCTAACAATGTTTTCGGATGGAAGTCATCTTCACCAAATTCAGCGAAAACTTGTTTTAAATCCCAAACTGCGTCTTCACGCTTAACTTTAACGCCATATGATTCAGCGTCATTATGCTTGAATGATAAGAATTTCATTCATTATCAACTCCTCATCTATATCTTAGTTCATATTATAACTTTAAACATAATTAAATCACAAATATATCTGTCTGAAATTTTAGAAATTTAGGATATTTAATTCATTTTTAAAAGTAACATGAACAAATTCAACCATTAAGATATATATTTTAGAACGCTTTAAAACATTTAATATTTAGCTTTTTATTCATCTTCATGCACGCTTATTTCTTCATATTGGAAGAAATAAAGTGAGCCTGAGACTTTCTCACCAAGTATCGTTTCTAAAGTATTTTGATAATATTTCATTTGGATTTTATATTTCTCACGTAGTTGCTGTCCTATTTCCGCTTCTGTCATTCCTCTACGTTTGTTAAATGCATCTGTTTTATAATCAACGAAATAATATTGGCCGTCTTTTAAATAAATTAAGTCAATCATACCTTGAATAATAGACACATCTTCGTCATCCTCTGGCATTTCATCAACTTTAGCTTGGTTCACTACGAAAGGTAATTCTCTAAACACTTTATCTGCTTGAGCAATCTTCATATATAAGTCACTTCTTATAAATCTCATAATTTCTTCGTATTGAATATCTTGCTTCGCATCTGCTTCGATAATATGTTTATCTACCAGACTATCAATATACTCATTTAATTCAGTTTCTGTTAATCGATTCTCTTTAAATGGTAAATGCTGCATAACTGTATGCATTAACGTACCTATTTCATTCGATTTACGTTTTTTATTCTGTCTCAAGAAATGAGGTCGTTCGTAAGTTGCTACACCAATACGATATTGTCTAACTCTTTCATAACTTGTGCCACTCTCCTCAGTTTCAAGTTGTCGTTTCAACTCAGAAACAGATTGTTTAGATGGCTTTCTCGTGTCATTAATATAAGGATACTTAAATGATAGTTGCTCATTGATTTGTTGTTTTAAATCCTCATCATTAGAGCCACTTGTTTCAATATCTTCTACCGTTCTATGTTCATTGTTTTGAGCTTCACTATAAAAAGTAAGGTCATCGAAATAAACAGTTTTAATATCTACTGAAGGATATAAACTTTCATCTAAATTATCGATAGATGTTTCAAATTGTAGTTCAGGTACTAATGATGTTGATTGATGTTTCGCTAAAATGCCGTAAATTAAATCGAACGGTCTAGTAGCAGACAAGCGTTCATGTAACGCAATATGATTTTTAGCAATTGGTAAGCGTTCAAATTTGGCTAATGTTTCTTCTTTATCAACGGTTCCAATTAATATCAATTGCTCTTTTGCACGTGTTAATGCTACGTAAATTAAGCGCATTTCTTCAGAAATTAATTCTTTCTCAATCATGGATTTAATCACTACTGAAGATAAAGAAGGAAACGCAATATTTTCTTCTAAATCATAGTAATCCATACCTAAACCAAACTTTTGGTTAAGTACTAAAGGATGGCGTATATCGCCTTTATTAAATTGTTTTGAGAGCCCTGAATAGATAACAAATGGGAATTCTAGCCCCTTACTACTATGGACTGTCATCATTCTTACCACGTTGTCATTAGGTCCAATTACGTTTTCCTCACCAAAGTCTTTATTACGTTCAATAAGTTCATCAACAAATCGAATAAATTGATATAGTCCTCTGAAACTTGAATTTTCAAATTCAATCGCTTTATTAAATAAGCCGTATAAGTTTGCGCGTCTGCCTTTTCCACCTACTAAACCACTGAAGTACTGGATAACATAATGGTCATTATAAAATTTATCGATAAGTTGATACACAGGGTGTTCTTGACTATAGTCTTGATATTGTGACAAGTCATCTAAGAAGCGTTGTAATTTTTCTTTTAATGCTGGTTGCGCATTATCGTCTTGAAGATAATGCATGATAGATTGATAGAAATAATCATCGTAAGGACTTATAACTCGAATTTGTGCTAGTTCATCTTCTGTAAATTGATAAATGACTGAACGCATTAAGCCCACTAAATAGATATCTTGTAGTGGATTGTCCACCGTTCTTAAAAATGATAGAACGAGTCGCACTTCTGTTTGTTCAAAATAACCTTCTTTGCTTTTAACGTGAAACGGAATATTGTGATCTTTAAACGCTTGTTGCAGGTTACGAGCATTACTTAATCCACGCTCCAAAATAACAATATCTTTAAATGTAGCTTGACGATATGACTCCGTTTTTATGTCATAGACAAGTTTGTTCTCAATGATATCTTCTACTTGTTTGACAATATACTGCGCTTCTTGTTCAGATTTCTCTAAATCATTATCTTCGCTACTAGATTGAATAAGCGCATGCAATTCCAGTGGCATGGATTTATCTGAATACTTTGTAGCACCAAAATACAATCGTGCATCAGCATCATAATTAATTTCGCCCACTTCTTCATCCATCATATGGTCAAATAAATAGTTTGTTGTTGATAAGACTTCTTTACGCGAACGGAAATTTTTGGACAAATCGATACGTAACCCTGTTTGATTCCCAACTTTGTCAAAACGATTATATTTATTCATAAATAATGTAGGATCTGCCTGTCTAAATTTATAAATAGATTGTTTAACGTCCCCTACCATAAACAAATTACCGTTTGATTCGTCGCCACGTTTAATAGTTGAAATAATCGCTTCTTGCACTTGGTTTGTATCCTGATATTCATCAATTAAAATTTCTTCAAATTGTTGACGGTAGTCTTTAGCAACATTTGACGGATTTCCTTGTTCATCAGTTAATATTTGCAATGCAAAGTGTTCATAATCAGCAAAGTCTAAAACATTACGACTTCGTTTCTTCTCAGCAAAATCACTAATAATATCTTTAACTATTTGAATTAAATAATGAATACGAGGCCCTAACTTATTCATATCTGCTTTTAATTCTTCTACAGAACGCATTAAATATTCATTTTTAACTTTATCGAGTATTTTTTTATACTCATCATAAAATCCTTTAGCGTCTACTAAAGTTTGAGGGTCAATACCCTCCTCTTCATTTTCAGTTTTAAGTTTTTTAGAAATTTGAGGCAACTTCTCTGGTGTATAGTTGATAATCATCTCACGATTAACAACGCTACCTTCCATCATTTTGGCGCATTTTGCTTTTTCTAATTTCATTACATCAAGATGTTTTTCTGTTCCAATGCTAATAGAAAAATTATTATCCGCTTCTAATAATGAGTCATAGGCAGCTCTAATATAAATCAACGCTAATCTATTAAGTTCTGCAATATACTCTTGTTGCAATTCTTCATTGTCATATAACTCCGTTAATGAATCTAGCCATGCAAAAGGCGAAGGATTTGCGATACTAAAATTATAAAATCGTTTTAATATATCTCTAAATTGGTCATCATTACGGTCACTAGACAATTGTTCAACTAATGTAAGAAATGCACTATCTGGGTCTTCATAATGTTTTTCTAACACTTCATCAATAGATTGTTCTAATAGTAGAACATTTTCAACATCACTAATCGTTCTAAAGTTTGGATCTAAATCAATCACATCATAATGTTGTTGAATAATCTTTAAACAAAAACTATGCAGTGTTGAAATTTGGGCTTGATGAATCTTAATGCGTTGATTTTTAAGATGTTCATTATCAGGTTCTTGTAAAGAGGCTTGTTGAATGCGTTGTTCAACTCGATGTTTCATCTCTCTCGCACTTAAATTAGTAAAAGTAACGACAAGTAATTTATCAACATCTATGCTATCTCTAAGAATTTTTTGAATAATACGTTCAACTAATACTGCTGTTTTACCTGAACCGGCAGCAGCTGCTACTAAAATATCTTGCCCACTAGCATATATACTTTCCCACTGGGCATCTGTCCACTGAGCATCTTGTGGCTTAACAGGTATATTATTCATCGTTATCCCCACTTTCTAACTCCACTTCTTGGATCGCTTGTATTGGATCAATAGATTCATCAACGTGACGATAGTGTTTACTATCAATAATACTATCGACGTGACAAACGGACTGAAAACTACAAAATTGACATGGTAATTGATTATCAAATTTTAATGGCGCCACCTCAGTATGCCCATCCATAATATTTGAAGCAGTTTCAATAAAGTTATCTTTGTTATGTTTGATGAATTTATGAATCGTTGTTTCATCTGCTACACTGCTTCCTTTGGCATTAAAACCGCCGTCTTTTTTCAGTGTAATCGGTACAATGTCAGATTTAGGTGTCGTATCTAAACGAATATCCATAGCATCTACAACATCTGCATCACTGTTAACTAAGCCTCGTAATTTATATTCTTGAAGGAACGCTTTATCTAATGCTTCTTCTTTTAGAGCATCATCAACCATTTCTCCCCAACGTTTAAATTTAAGCCGTTCATCATGAACATGGAAGTACAACAATCCACCAGGCTTAACTTCTTCACTCAAACCTAAACGTTGCGCATTTTGTAAAGCGATATCCATATAAGTCATCATCTGCATTTGCTTACCATAGTATACTTTCTTCAAATTCAAGTTAGCACTATAATTAGAAGACTTATAATCTATAATATTGATAAAACTTTTGTTGTTTGTCGTATACGTATCAATACGGTCTATTTGACCACGAATATTCACCGGAATACCTTGTTTCGTAATTAGAGGTTGAGCTATTAATTCTTCTTCATCTCGTGGTGTTTTTCGGAACCCTGTTTCAAAACGTTGTGGTCTGAATTTAGTATGTTCATTTTGGTAACGTAACGCTTTTAATGTACTTTCTACAATTACGCCAATACGTTTAGAGACATAACGATAATATGCATTTGAATCCATTAAATTGAATTGGATGTTTGGTAATACATTTTCTAAAGCTTCAAGTGTTAACGCATGAATTCTTTGATTATCAAGATGTTTAAAATCGCCATTAATTTTATCCGAAATATATTTTAAAGCGGTATGGAAAATGTTACCTAAATCAAACGTTTCTAATTTATACTTCGTACGTTCATTTAGACGTAATCCATAATTGGCATAATGTTGGAACGGGCAATCATTATACCCTTCGAAACGAGACACACTAGCATTAATAGCCTTACCATACAATGATGTCGCTAAATTTTCATCTAATTGTACCGTTTTATTATCATACGTTAATGCAGTTAATAAATAATTTAGCCCGTCGTTTAAATCGTCATTATCCCGCATAACTTGGTACGCATCTAACCATACTTCTGCGACCATCTCATCTTCTAACCATGCTTTAAGCGCTTCAAATAATGTAATTTTAGTTTGGTGAGGGTGTTCCATAAGCGTTAATGGATGCGCGTTATGTTCATAATGGATGTTAGTTACTTCAAGACCATTATATAATGCTTGAATTTGGTTCAAGAATGGACTTTTTTCTTTTTCGTCTCCTTGCACACCCATTAAACTATATGAAAATGTTACCTGTTCACAAGCACGTGTCATAGCAATATAACAAACAAAAGCTTCGTCCATTTGTAAAATGTCAGAAGTAGGACTTAATTCCACACGTGTTTGTTCCTCAAATACTTTCTTTTCCTCATCTGTAATTAAACTAGAAGAAGAAACTGGTTGAGGTATCGCACCATCGTTCATGCCTACCATATAAATATGTTTTTTATTATCAACTTTAGCTAAATCCATCGTACCAATACTCACTTGGTCCAATGTTTGAGGTATCATTAAAAATTCTAACTGTTCTAAACCAATGTCGAATACTTCTAAAAAGCGTTTTAATGTCATTTCTTCCTCATCAAAGACAATGACTAAGTCATCTAGTATTTGAATTAAACCATTCCAAATTTGGTCGATCTCTTCAGCTGCTTCATGGTAACCATCTACATCTAATTGGTCACGGTGAGCCATCAAATATTTAGGTATATCGAATGACTCCATCGTTTCATAGAAAGCGGTCGCAAATCCTTTAACATGATGTGCATCATTCATTGCTTGTTCAAAACGCATTATTTTATTAATCATGTCATTTTTTAGTTGAACCACTTGTTCAAATGTTGCTCGCTCTTCTTCTGTTAATTTATGTTCTTTGCGTCCCATTTTTGTAAAATTATCAATGCTAAATAACTTTTCATCTAACCAACGTTTACCATAGATGCCACGTTCAACAACAAAATTTTCTAGTAAATCAATTAAATAATCACTATTTTTAAAATGATTAGATAAAATATTTGTCTTAAATAAACGCATCATTGGACTAATATTCCAATTGGTTTGAATAACTTCGAGTAATGATCGCACCATTTCCATAATTGGATGATGCGTCATTGATTTCTTCACATCAATATTAAATGGAATGTCGTACTGAGGTAATACGGAATCAAATAAATATGCATAGGCTTCATCACGATATAAAATAGCAATATCTTGATATCTGAAGTGTTTATCACGTGTATCTTTAATAATTTGTCGCGCTATTTCATTAACCTCTTCACGCATACTAGAAGACTCTAGAATATTGATATGACCTTGATAAGTAATTGGGTTAATTTGTAACGCGTCAAATTGTTGTTCAAGTTGAAGTAAATCTTGATTGTTAAAGCGATATTGTTTCTTGAAATAAATTTCGTTTAACTCAATATGTAAATCATTGGCAATTTCTTTTAAATGCGTTAGAACTTCGGATGGCTTTCTAAATAAGCTAAAAGGATCTTCATTGCCATCAGTTGTAAGAAGAACTGTCACTTTTTTAGCATTTTGTACGAGTGCCTTAATAATTTGGTACTCAAGTGTTGAAAAGTTATAGAAACCATCTATATATATTTCTGCGCGTTTAAGCCACTCAGATTGAGGCATAATTTGAATAAAATGATTCAAACTATCTTCAGAAGTAATAAATTCACCTTGTAAACGTTCCTCAAAATAATGATATATGAGCGCAATATCTTCTAATTTGTGACGTGTTCTTGTTTGAAGGTCATTCTCTTGTAGAAATAAATCCAAATGTTCAGGTGTAACTGAATATTTTTTAAAGTCTTGGATTTGTTCACTCAATTTCTCACTAAAACCATAATAGTTCACTTGAGATGTATATAGTTTAAGCTCTGATTTATGTTGTTGAACAAGGTTATAAATCATCATCTCTGTTCCAGCTTGAGTTAAGCGTTCCTCTGTTAAGCCCCCAACTTCTTGAAAAATTCTATAACTCAATCGTTCAAAGTGTAAAACTTCTGTTCTTAAACTTCCATTTAGTTCTTTATCGTTAACAAATGATTGTTCTAATTGAAACGTA
This sequence comes from Staphylococcus croceilyticus, assembly GCF_002902575.1. Taxonomy (GTDB): domain Bacteria; phylum Bacillota; class Bacilli; order Staphylococcales; family Staphylococcaceae; genus Staphylococcus; species Staphylococcus croceilyticus. The sequence continues at coordinate 33,054 of NZ_PPRD01000088.1, forward strand.
CTTTGTGTAGGTGCGATTAAAATAATTGGATCACCTAGTGGATCTTGTTTCATTTGACTTTTAATATTATTAATCATTTGATGTGATTTACCAGTACCTGCTCTGCCAATATAAGCATTCAATTCCATTAATCCCCACTCCTTTAATGTTATTTTAACATAGAACATACGTTCCCTAAAACAATTTATAACTTCATTTATAAAATATAAAAAAGTGGGATGGAATTCATTGTGTTGAATTCTACCCCACTCCAAATTTACCTATTATTTTCTGGATTAAAATTAAATTTAAGGTCGTTTAAAGGCCAAAATCTAAATGAAACTTTACCAACAATTTGATTTTTGTCTATTAAACCAAATGCACGACTATCTTTACTTACTTCTCGGTTATCCCCAAGTACTAAGTATTTATCTTTAGGAATAACATTAGAATTTGGATTCGCATTTGTTAAATCTTTTGTTTCAAATGATCCTGTAATATATTCGCCTTGTTTACGTTTCTCATTATAATCTAAATAAGGTTCGTCCACTTTTTTACCATTGACATAAAGCTTATCATCTTTATATATAACGTTATCTCCAGGGACGCCAATTACACGTTTTACATAATCATCTTTTTTATTGGCATGGAATACAATGACATTCCCTTTTTTCACATCTCCAACTTTATATCCAAGAATATTCACCATCACGTGTTGACCATCTTTTAGAGTTGGATCCATTGAGTCGCCTTTAATAGTATATGATTTAGCGACAAAGTTGACCATTACCCACACAAGTAATAGACCTACCGCTATAGCGACAATCCATTCGATTATTTCTTTTTTCAAATATAACACCTCATCTACTTGTTAAACCGATAGGTAAATTCTTTAAATGGATAATACTTCAAACTTACATCGCCAACAATATCTTTGTCCTTGATTAAGCCATAAGTTCTTGAATCGGTTTTTTTATCACTGTTATCGTTTAATACAACATACGAATTAGGTGGAATGATATCTCCATTAAAATTATTCAAATCGCGTAATGCTAAATTATTAATATCTCTATTTTTAGCATAATTTTTATTCACTTGTCTATCGTCTCGATATAATTTGCCATCTCTTACTTCGATTGATTCGCCCGCTTTTCCAATAATACGACTAAAATGAAGTTGATGATTCTGACGATACATGACGATATCACCGTCATCTAATAAATTAAATATCACTTTCGTTTTATTAACGATGAGACGATCATTTTTATTAAGTACCGGTGCCATTTCATCATTGGTTACTACTGCTCCTCTAACAATAAAGGTTTGAATAAACAATACAAATATGAAGGCAAATATTAAAGGCACAATCCATTTCAATATCTTTCGCACATCATCACTCCTCGTCAGCACCCATAAAATGTTTTTCCACTCTTTTTCCAATAAACCATAGTGCCACTGTGACTATAATTAGAGCAATTGCACGTATTGGATGTGTTAAAAATGTTGTAACTTCTTTTCCCATCACTGCTAAAAAAGTGATAGATATTAATTTAGAAAAAAGTAATATCAAAAAGTAATATTTTGCTTTAATATGTGATAAGCTTGCTACGAAATTGACAAGCGTATTTGGCGTAAACGGAAAACACATTAAAATAAAAATAGGAACAATACCTTGTCTATCAATGAAATGTGTTAATTTCTTTACCGATTTTTTTGCTCTAATCTTTTGCATAAAATGAGCGTTAACAAATTTTCTGCAAATATAAAAAACAGTGTAAGTTCCTGAAACAATACCTAACCAACTAATCACCGTTCCTATTAGAAAACCGTACGCATGAACATTCATAATAACGTATAATGTTAACGGAAGTACAGGTACAATAGCTCTCAAATAGAGTATGATGAAGCCTGCGAAATAACCTAATTCTTGTAGTATATTAAACCATTGCTCAATTTGATGGAACACTATCGCATCGAATCCTTCCTTAATATTAATTACATTCTGTAACGCTATTATACACGAAATATTTTACATATATTATGCTAGAAATCTACCTTTATCACAATAAATCAGTCACAGGTAGTAGCCTCAACTCATCCCTTAGATTTAAATATAATAGCATGGCAGAAAAAAGTCGATATGGAAATAGCACCATATCGACTTTAACTACATTAGGTGTATTAAATTGTAGTTGAATTTAACTTCTATAAACGATCTTCTAATTCTTTTTTCTTGTCTTCATATCCAGGTTTACCAAGTAGAGCAAACATGTTTTGTTTATATGCTTCTACACCTGGTTGGTTAAATGGATTTACGCCTAATTGATAACCACTCATAGCGCAAGCTAATTCGAAGAAGTATACGACATAACCAAATGTTTCTTCATCTAATTGAGGAATATTAACTACTACATTTGGAACGCCTCCATCAGTATGTGCTAATAAAGTACCTTCAAATGCTTTAGTATTCACTTCATCAATTGTTTTACCAGCTAAGTAGTTTAAACCATCTAAATCATCACTATCTTCTTCAATAGTAATGTCGTGTTTAGGATGGTTCACTTTTACAACTGTTTCGAATAAGAAACGACGACCTTCTTGTACATATTGACCTAAAGAATGTAAGTCAGTAGTGTAATTTGCACTTGATGGATAGATACCTTTGAAATCTTTACCTTCAGATTCACCGTATAATTGTTTCCACCATTCATTGAAATATTGCATAGAAGGCTCATAGTTAATTAACATTTCAGTAGTATAGCCTTTGCTATAAAGAATGTTACGAATTGTAGCATATTGATAAGCAATATTTTCATCTAAATTATCAGATGATAATTCTTTACGTGCTTTGTTAGCACCAATCATAATTGATTCGATATTGATACCAGCCGCTGCAATTGGTAATAAACCTACTGCAGTTAATACAGAATAACGGCCACCTACGTCATCAGGCACAACAAATGTTTCATATCCTTCATTGTCTGCTAATTGTTTTAATGCACCTTTCGCTTTGTCAGTCGTAGCGAAGATACGTTGTTTCGCTTCTTCTTTACCATATTTATCTTCGACTAATTTTTTAAATAATCTAAACGCTACAGCCGGTTCAGTTGTAGTACCAGATTTAGAAATAACATTAACTGAGAAATCTTTATCAGCTAAATAGTCTACTAATTCTTGTGTGTAGCTTGAAGATAAGTGATTACCTACAAAGACAATTTCTGGAAATTCCGTATTATTGCGGAAAGCTGGAGTTAACATTTCAATTGCCGCACGTGCACCTAAATATGAACCACCAATACCAATCACTACTAATACATCTGAATTTGATTTAATACGTTTAGCAGCTTCTACGATTCTTGAAAATTCTTTTTTATCATAATCTTCAGGTAAATTTACCCAACCTAAAAAATCATTACCAGCGCCAGTTCCTTCATGGATAGTTTTATGAATCGTTTTCACGATATCTTTTTGTTGATCTAATTCATGTTGTCCGAAAAATTCTAAAGTTTTACCATAGTCTAATTGAATATGAGTCATTAAAAAAAGCCTCCTGATTTCCTTATTAATTTAATTCTACTAACTTTAACTCCCCTATTCAATTAACAAGACTGTCAATTCACAAATATCTGTCATATTAGTCAATATTTAGTCACTTTTCGCTAAAAAATAAAATGAATATTTCTTATTTGTTATTATTTTAAAAAAATCCTCAAAAGTCTTTAATTTAAAAGCTTCAAACATACTTAAAGTTCAATACTTAATCCATTTTTATGTATAATTATGTAAAAAAATGGTTTTATTTTCATTGTACTTCTGTTAGTATGAAGTTATATTAATTTTCAGAAAAATTATGAGGTGAGTATATGAAAAATAAAATTGTTCTAGCATATTCAGGCGGATTAGATACAAGCGTTGCAGTCAAATGGCTAATAGATAAAGGCTATGATGTAGTAGCCGTATGTTTAGATGTCGGTGAAGGTAAAGATTTAGATTTAGTACATTCAAAAGCTTTAGATATGGGGGCTATTGAATGTCACATTATTGATGCAACAAAAGAATTTAGTGATGACTTTGTGAGTTATGCGATTAAAGGAAATTTAATGTATGAAAATAGTTACCCACTCGTTTCTGCATTATCTCGTCCCCTTATAGCTAAAAAATTAGTTGAAATTGCTGAAAAAACGCAATCAATCGGCATTGCCCATGGTTGTACAGGTAAAGGAAATGACCAAGTGCGTTTTGAAGTAGCAATTAAGGCGTTAAATCCTAATCTTAAATCATTCGCACCAGTGAGAGAATGGGGATGGAGCCGTGAAGAGGAAATCGATTATGCGATTAAGCACGGTATTCCAGTTAGCATTAATCATGATTCTCCTTATTCAATCGACCAAAACTTGTGGGGTCGCGCAAATGAATGTGGAATTTTAGAGGACCCTTATGCAGCACCTCCTAAAGATGCCTATGATTTAACAGCTGAATTAGAAGATGCACCTGACACACCTGAAGAAATTATTTTATCATTTAAGAATGGTATTCCAGTTCAACTCGACCATCAAGATTATGACTTAGACCAATTAATTCTTAAATTAAATGACATTGCCGGCAAACATGGTATCGGACGTATTGACCATGTTGAGAATCGTTTAGTAGGTATTAAATCTCGTGAAGTATACGAAACACCAGGTGCTGAAGTTATTATAAAAGCGCATAAAGCACTTGAAACACTTACCTTAACTAAAGATGTCGCTCACTTCAAACCTGTTATTGAAAAACAATTTGCAGAACAAACATACAACGGATTATGGTTCTCACCTTTAACAGATAGTTTAAAACAATTTATCGATAGTACTCAAAAATACGTTGAAGGTGACGTAAGAGTGAAATTATTTAAAGGTAATGCGATTGTTAATGGAAGAAAATCGCCTTACACTTTATATGATGAAAAATTAGCAACTTATACAAAAGAAGATGCCTTTAATCAATCTGCAGCGGTAGGATTTATTGATATTTATGGCTTACCTACTCAAGTAAATGCTTACTTACATGGAGGTTATAGTAATGAGTAATAAAGCGTGGGGCGGACGTTTTCAACAGCAACCTGAAGAATGGGTTGATGAATTTAACGCTTCAATAGACTTTGACCAGGCATTATTAGATGAAGATATTCAAGGTAGTATTGCTCATGCAACAATGTTAGCGAATCAACATATTATTTCTAATGAAGATAAAGAAGCTATCATCGAAGGCCTAAAAGATATTCAACATGACTTCCATCACCATAAATTAGAATTTAAAAAGTCACTTGAAGATATACATTTAAATATTGAACATGAATTGATTCAAAGAATTGGTGATGCTGGCGGACGATTGCATACGGGTCGTAGTAGAAATGACCAAGTAGCTACTGACTTACACTTATACGTTAAAAAAGAAGTTCAAGAAATCCAAGCGCTTATTCGTTCATTCCAATCATCAATTTTAACACTTGCGCAATCACATGTAGATACAATTATGCCCGGTTATACGCACTTACAACGCGCCCAACCTATTTCGTTTGCACATCATATTATGACTTATTTCTGGATGCTTGAACGTGATGATTCACGTTTCACTGATAGTATGAAGCGTATTGATATTTCACCATTAGGAGCAGCCGCTTTAAGTGGAACTACTCACCCTATTGATAGACATGAAACTCAAAAGTTGCTCGGCTTTGAATATATTTATGAAAATAGCTTAGATGCTGTAAGTGATCGTGATTATATAGTAGAAACATTGCATAATATTTCATTAACAATGGTACATTTATCACGTTTTGCGGAAGAAATTATTTTCTGGTCTACCGATGAAGCGAAATTTATTACACTGGCAGATGCTTTTTCTACTGGGTCATCTATTATGCCTCAGAAAAAGAACCCAGATATGGCAGAACTGATTCGTGGTAAAGTTGGACGTACTACCGGTCATTTAATGAGTATGCTTATTACATTAAAAGGCTTACCACTTGCTTACAACAAAGACTTGCAAGAGGATAAAGAAGGTTTATTCGATTCAGTGCGTACAGTAAAAGGATCGCTACGTATCTTTGAAGGCATGCTTAATACATTAACAGTCAATACTGATCGTTTAAATGAAACAGTACATCAAGATTTCTCTAATGCGACAGAACTTGCGGACTATTTAGTAGAAAAACAAGTACCGTTTAGAAAAGCACATGAAATTGTAGGAAAAATTGTCTTCGAATGTATTCAACAAGGTATATATTTACTCGACGTATCACTTGAGCGTTATAAAGAATTAAATGAGGCTATCGATACTGATGTTTATGATTATTTAAAACCAGAACGTTGTCTCAATCGTAGAAAAAGCTATGGGTCTACTGGTCAAGATGCAGTACGTCAGCAATTAAAAGTAGCCGAAGATATTTTAAAAGTGAAATAATTCAAATCAGCCTCCCCCTACCATACGCTAATACGTATGTATAGGGGGATTTTTCTATATTTTACGTTAATTATATTGAGTAATTTTTAAAATTTTAAGAGTTACGATAAGCTTTCGCTAAGAGACTTCCTTTCAAAATAGGGCTTTGCTAAATTTGAGATGTACTTTAAATTTGAAAGGATGGATTTTTTTGAAAGCAACAAAAAAAGCAATAACCTCAAGTTTAACTGTCGCTAGCTTAGGGCTCACTATTTTACATACGCCAGTTGAAGCAAGCGGTGCAGGTACGGGCCCTCTCTCTTCAACAACATCTGCAAATAATTCTCAAGCAAACCCAAATAATCAAACTCAACAAGTTCCCGTTAATACGCACTATCGCACGGATAATCCTAAATGGACTACAAACTTAACAGGCGAACGATTTAGTACAATTGCCCATCGTGGCGCAAGTGGCTATGCTCCAGAACATACATTTTATTCTTATGATAAAAGCCATAACCAATTAGGTGCATCTTATATCGAAATTGATTTACAACGTACTAAAGATGGTCATTTAGTAGCTATGCATGATGAAACGGTAGACCGCACTACAAATGAAACTGGTCGAGTTGAAGACTATACTTTAGCCGAGTTAAAACAACTTGATGCTGGTTCTTGGTTTAATCAAGCAAACCCTCAATATGCGAATGCTAAATATAGCAATGCTAAAGTACCAACATTAGATGAAATTTTATCACGTTATGGTACTAATGCGAATTATTATATCGAAACTAAGACACCAGATGTCTATCCTGGAATGGAAGAGCAATTACTCGATACCTTAAAACGTCATAATATGTTAACTTCAGATGCTTTAAATAATGGCCATGTGTTAGTACAGTCATTTTCAGAAGCAAGCTTACAAAAAATGCATCATTTAGCACCTAGCGTTCCATTAATTCGATTATTAGATAAAAATGAATTACCTCAACAAAGTGAAGCGGATTTACAACGCATCCGTTCATACGCAATCGGTGTTGGTCCTGAATATAGTGATTTAACTGCGCAAAATACAACTCATCTAAAAGATTTAGGCTTCATTATCCATCCTTTCACAGTTAATGAGGTTGCTGATATGAAACGACTTAATCAATACGGTGTAGACGGTGTATTCACTAACTATGCAGATCAATATAAAGCAGTCTCAGCTCAACAATAAAATTTAATTTAGTTCGAAGATTATAAAATTAAAACACTAGTTATTATCACTACATTTGACCTGTAGTCACATAACTAGTGTTTTATTTAGAATGATAGTATGGTCTTAACTCATTACTTTTCCAAGAATTTTACATAAACTTTTGTTATAAAATAACTCATCTATTCAAAGATGAAACATGAAGAGAATCAGAAAGTAGCATAAATATAAAATAATATTTCTTACATGATGAGCGATTAATAAATTAACACTTGCGAAAGTAAAAATCCAAACATCAACTAAACAACGCTATAACTTGTTTCTATTTTATAACAAGCTATAGCGTTTGAAAGTTTATTTTGTATAAGCTTATGCCCAACCACGGTAGCGTGCTGCTTCTGCAGTACGTTTAATACCTACGATGTAAGCTGCTAATCTCATATCAATTTTTCTGTTTTGAGCTAATTCATAAATTGTATCGAAAGCAGTTACTAATTTTTCACGTAATTTTTCATTAACTTCTTCTTCTGTCCAATAGTAACCTTGGTTATTTTGTACCCATTCGAAGTAAGATACTGTTACACCACCAGCACTTGCTAGAACGTCTGGTACTAATAAAATGCCACGTTCAGTTAAAATACGTGTAGCTTCAGGTGTAGTTGGACCATTTGCTGCTTCAACTACGATATCTGCTTTAATATCGTGTGCATTTTTTTCAGTAATTTGGTTAGAAATCGCTGCTGGTACTAAGATATCACAATCTAATTCAAATAATTCTTTATTAGAAATTGTATTATCGAATAAGTTTGTAACTGTACCAAAGCTATCACGACGATCTAATAAGTAATCAATATCTAAACCTTCTGGATCATGTAATGCACCGTATGCATCAGAAATACCTACAACTTTTGCTCCCATATCATATAAGAACTTAGCTAAGAAACTACCTGCGTTACCGAAACCTTGGATAACTACGCGTGCATCTTTAACATCAATTCCTCTACGTTTAGCAGCTTGTTCAATTGCGATTACAACACCTAATGCAGTTGAACGGTCACGACCTTGTGAACCACCTAATACGATTGGTTTACCTGTGATGAAACCAGGAGAGTTAAATTTATCTAATGCACTGTATTCATCCATCATCCAAGCCATAATTTGAGAGTTAGTAAATACGTCTGGTGCTGGAATATCTTTTGTTGGACCTACGAATTGAGAAATTGCACGTACATAACCACGTGATAAGCGTTCAACCTCATGAATACTCATTTGACGTGGGTCACAAACGATACCGCCTTTACCACCGCCGTAAGGTAAATTAACAATACCGCATTTTAAAGTCATCCACATTGATAATGCTTTTACATCATCTTCGTCTACGTCTGGGTGGAAACGTACCCCACCTTTTGTAGGACCTACTGCATCGTTATGTTGCGCACGGTAACCTGTAAATGTTTTAACTGTACCATCATCCATACGCACTGGGATGCGAACTTGTAAGAATCGTAATGGTTCTTTGATTAGTTCGTACATACCATCGTCAAATCCCAATTTGTGTAATGCTTCTTTAATAATACTTTGTGTAGAAGTCACTAAATTATTATTCTCAGTCATGTTCACTTTCGCCTCTTTTTTAACAAATGATTTCGCTTTCATACTTATTGTAACATAAGTGATTGCTTTTTAAAGGGTTTTCAAAATGAATGTTACAACTTTTTGAACTTATTCAAAAACACTTCTAATTCTGTCTAATGCGTCATCTAATTCTTCTTTAGAAATTACTAATGGTGGCGCAAATCGAATCACTGTATCATGTGTTTCTTTACATAGTAAACCTTTTTCTTTTAATGCTTCACAGAAAGGTCTAGCGCTTTCATGCAATTCAACACCAATAAAGAGGCCACGTCCACGAACTTCTTTAATTGCTGGGTGTTCAATTTTTTGTAATTCTGATTTGAAGTATTCGCCTAATTCATTTGAACGACCAGGTAAATCTTCGTCGATAATAACATCTAATGCAGCAATTGATACGGCACATGCTAATGGGTTACCACCAAATGTTGAACCATGTGAACCTGGTGTGAACACATCTAACACTTCTTTGTCAGCTAATACAACTGAAATTGGTAACACGCCACCGCCAAGTGCTTTTCCTAAGATATAAACATCAGGCTTAACATTATCCCAATCTGTTGCAAATAATTTACCTGAACGGCCTAAGCCAGCTTGAATTTCATCAGCGATAAATAAGATGTTGTGTTCATCACATAAATCTCTAATTTCTTTAAGATAACCTTCAGGTGGAATATTAATTCCCGCTTCCCCTTGAATAGGCTCTACTAAGATAGCTGCTGTGTTATCATTAATTGCTTCTTTTAGTTGATCAACATCCCCGAAATCAACTTTGCGGAAACCATCTAATAGTGGACCATATCCACGTTGATATTCTGCTTCAGAAGATAATGATACTGGCGCCATAGTACGACCATGGAAGTTACCATTAAAGGCAATAATTTCAGCTTTATTTGGTTCAATATCTTTCACATCATAAGCCCAACGACGTGCAGCTTTCAATGCTGTTTCAACCGCTTCTGCACCTGTATTCATTGGTAATGCTTTGTCTTTACCAGCTAATTTACAAATCTTTTCATACCATGCACCTAAATTATCACTGTGGAACGCACGTGATACTAAAGTGACTCTGTCTGCTTGATCTTTTAATGCTTGGATAATTTTAGGATGACGATGTCCTTGGTTAACAGCTGAATAAGCTGATAACATATCCATATATTTATTACCTTCTGGATCAGTAACCCAAATGCCTTCTGCTTCTGCTACGACGATTGGTAGTGGCACGTAGTTATGTGCTCCAAAGTGGTTTGTTAATTCAATGATTTGTTCTGACTTAGTCATAATATCTCCCCTTTGCTTAAATTATATTAAAACTAATGGCCATACGTGAGCGGCTTTCATGTTTAATACATAGGCATACTTCTCCTTTTTTGAAAAATGAAAATAGAATTAGTCTACTTTTTTAAAGAAGTACACATGTTGTGAAAGCCCTTACAGATATAATGACATATTACATTGTATTTTTACAA
>NZ_PPRD01000088.1:43761-54250 GCF_002902575.1 Staphylococcus croceilyticus
TAAAAATTTTCGGATAACTTTAATATTAATTTTTTATGACTGTAGCACGCAAAAAGCTTGTACTGCATGGCACAGTACAAGCTCTCTTAACTTATTATTTATCTTTACGTGGTAATGGATAGAATCCTTCGTTAAATTGTTGCCATAAGTTTGGTGTTAATTCATGCTTATCTTCACGTTCTGGATCGAAGTAAGAAATAATTTCGTCTTCTTTTCCTTCTTTAATTTTCTCAATGAAATTATAATCTAATAGAATTTCACGTCCAAGTGCGACTAATTCCACGCCTGTTGATTCAATCGCATCTAATGCATCATCGGCAGTAAATACTGAGCCGATACCGATCACTGGCATACGACCATCCACCCATTCATGGATTAATTTCAAGCGTTCTTGACCAGCATATTTACCTTCGCGTGTCTCTGAATGGATATCTCCAATTGAAATATGCACGTAATCAATCGCTTTCTCAGTAATTGTCTTAATTAACTGTTCAGTTAATTCCATTGAAATACCTGGTGATTCTGCTTCTTCAGGAGATAAACGATAACCAATGATAAAGTCTTTATTAGCGTGTTGTTCTTTCACTTTAAGCACTTCATCTATAACAGCTGTAGGGAACTTCATGTGGTCGCCCCACTCATCATTTCTTCGATTATAATATGGAGAAACGAATTGATGGATTAAGTAATGATTGGCGCCATGGATTTCAACGCCATCGAAACCTGCTTCAATCACGCGACGTGTCGCTTCTCCGAAATCTTTAATTGTTTGTTCAATTTCTTCAGTTGTGATTTCTCTTGCATCATGTTCTTGCTCTTGGCCGAAACTTTTAAGTGAGATAGGACTTGGCGCTACGACATCGCCATTAGGTGTTAAGTTTGGTAGAGCTTGCGCACCACCATGGTGAATTTGTACTAAAGCTTTTGCACCGTTTTTCTTCATAGCTTGTGCTAAGCGTTTTAAACCTTCAATGTCTGAATCATGTGCAACGGATGGTTGTCCTGGGAAAGCTTTACCAATATCATTCACATTACTTGCGGCATTAAGTGCTAGACCTACATCTTTAGCACGTTTTTCAATATATGGAATTTCAACGTCTGAAATCGTTCCATCATCATTTGATGAAATGTGTGTTAGAGGCGCTAACACAAAACGATTTCTTAATTCAACGCCATTAGGTAATGTTACTGTTTCAAATAACTTTTCATATTTAGTATTCATAATGATTCCTTTCCTCCTTATTTATGCCCAAACTATAGCACGGATAGAAAATTTTTCTCTAGTTTTTTGCTTGCATGTGCATGCATACATCCTTAAGTTTAATTCCCTTAAATATAGTTTTTAATCATGAAAGAAAGTGATCATAGTCATCTCATCCGCGTATTCAAGCACATGCTACTGGCCCACAACGCAATAAAATCAAAAAAGCTAACGTTATTGTGAGTAAATAACGTTAGCTTAGCGTGTTTACAGTCAATTAATTATTACGAATCGCACGTTTAGACTGCTTAATCCAGACCGGTAGGCGTTCTTCAAGTGTTTGAAACCCATACTTTTCTGTTTCTTTAATTTCATCTAATACTGACTGCTTCTCTTTTTTTCGTTCATAATTCTTAAAGTAATCATTATCTTTGAGTGACAAATTAAGTTTTCCTTCATCATCAATTGATAAAATCTTCGCTTTAACAATTTGTCCTTCTGATAGAAATTTTTTTAAGTTATGGACATAATCATCCATGATTTCTGAAATGTGGATTAGTCCTTCAGTATGGTCAGGGGCCTCAACAAAAGCGCCATACGGTTGAATGCCAGTCACACGCACTTTAATATGCTGACCTACTTTATAGTGAGTATTCAACTTGATAACCCCTTATTCGATATTCTTAACATATTTATAATAGCATAAAATGTATACTTGGACTAACTATTAAGGGATAAAATTTTATTTTCAATTATTCATTAATTTTAAACTTCACTATTTGATTTAACTCAATCTATATATTAGTGAGGCGGTAACGCAACCAATTCTCAAGAAAAAGTATTCAAAAAACGAGCCGACAAACTATTTATCGACTCGTTCTATTTCTAAAGTTATTTAATTGAACATTTTGTTTGTGAAATCAGCTTATTAATAGCTCTCATTAGAAATTAAATCACATTCTAACGTTTCACTTACGCTTTTCTATCTTCAACATCGATTGATTCGATAACCACATCATGAACTGGTTTATCTTGAGCGCCTACTTTAGTATTAGCAATATCTTCTAACGTTGTTTCACCTTCAATTAATTGACCAAATACAGTGTGTTTTTGATCTAACCAAGGTGTACCGCCTTTTTCACTATAAGCTTTAGCAATCTCTTCTGGCCAACCACCATCAACTAATTGATTTAACATTGTTTCTGGTACTTCTTTCATTTGAACAACGAAGAATTGTGAACCATTCGTGTTTGGTCCAGCATTGGCCATTGAAAGCGCGCCATATAAATTAAAAGCTTCCATTGAGAATTCATCTTCAAATGAACCGCCATAGATACTTTCTCCGCCCATGCCTGTTGCAGTTGGGTCGCCACCTTGAATCATAAAATCGTTAATTACACGATGGAAAGTAATGCCATCGTAGTAACCATTTTTCGCGTGTGTTACGAAATTCTCAACTGTTTTAGGTGCGAGATCTGGGAATAATTTAAATGTCATATCCCCTTTATTTGTATGCATAACTAATTTAATTTCATTATCTTGTATTTCTTTATTTAACTGTGGATAGTTAGTCATTTAGATTCTCCATTCATGTTATGATGATATAGGTATATATTAACATATTTGAAAGGGAGTAATATAGCATGTTATATCGATTCTCACATAAGACAGGCGCTTATGGCGTTACGATTAAAGAGGAGAATGACGACCAAGTACTTGTTCAAGTTGAACAAGTTATCAAACATCCTAAACAAGGTGATTTACACAATCCTGGCCAAGTAGAAGGTGTCTTCTTTCATGAACGTCGTGCCTTAAGTCATTACGAAAAACGTTATGCAACACGTTCACAACTTCGCGACTTTAATGTTGAAGAAATGAAATATGAAGACTCTCTTCAACAAGCTATCACAAAAATGGAAAATGATTTAAAACAACAAGACACAGAATTTTCAAAAATGGCTTTAAATAATCTTGAAAACCTAAAAAATGACTACTCAATTCTATATAAACAAAAATTTTTCTAAGTAATTTTGACGTGTTTCTTCTTATTTAACAAGTTCTAGAAAATCACTGTTTACATGGGCTTTCACCGTTTTTCAGAACGGAATGATTCATGTATAATGTATGCCATAAATATTTTTAAAGGAGGAAAACATAGTGAGTTTGTTACATATTGCGGTCATTTTACCGTTAATATTTGCACTCATTATTCCAATCCTTTATCGATTCTCTAAGAAGATTCATTTAGGTTGGTTTGTATTACCTATTCCTGTTGTCTTATTTATTTATTTCTTATCTCTTATATCGACTACTCAGTCAGGTAATACAGTAATAAATACGTTAAATTGGATGCCACATATCGGTATGAACTTTGATTTATATCTAGATGGCTTAAGTATATTGTTTAGTTTACTCATTACCGGTATCGGTAGTTTAGTCGTACTATATTCTATCGGCTATCTAAGTAAATCTGAACAACTCGGGAACTTTTACTGTTATTTATTACTATTCATGGGTGCAATGTTGGGAGTTGTACTCTCAGACAACTTAATCATTTTATATCTATTTTGGGAGTTAACATCATTTTCAAGTTTCTTACTCATTTCATTTTGGAGAGAGAAACAAACCTCTATCTACGGCGCTCAGAAATCACTAATCATTACCGTATTTGGAGGATTGAGTTTACTTGGTGGCTTCATCCTTATTTCTCTAGTTGGAAATTCTTTAAGCCTCCATCATTTACTTGAAAATGCGTCCGTCATACAGCACAGTCCATTATTCACTTTAGCAATGATTTTAATCATGCTAGGTGCATTTACTAAATCTGCACAAGTACCATTTTATATTTGGTTACCCGATGCAATGGAAGCACCTACACCAGTCAGTGCCTACTTGCACTCAGCAACAATGGTAAAAGCTGGATTATATTTAGTAGCGCGTGTTACTCCACTATTTGCCATTTCACAAGGTTGGATATGGACTATTACATTAGTCGGGCTTATCACGCTATTTTGGGCTTCGTTAAATGCTACGAAACAACAAGATCTTAAAGGTATCTTGGCTTTCTCTACCGTTTCTCAACTCGGTATGATTATGTCTATGTTAGGCATTGGAGCGGTGAGTTACCATTTCGAAGGTAGTCAAAGTCAACTTTACGTAGCTGCATTCACTGCTGCAGTATTTCATTTAATTAACCATGCTACATTTAAAGGCGCATTATTTATGGTTACTGGTGCCGTTGATCATGCGACTGGCACACGTGACGTGAAGAAATTGGGCGGTTTACTTACAATTATGCCTATTTCATTTACAATTACAGTCATCACAGCCTTAAGTATGGCCGGTGTACCACCATTCAACGGGTTCTTATCTAAAGAGAAATTTTTAGAAGCAATGATTGAAGTCTCTCATGCGCATATCTTTAGCCTTAATACATTAGGGATTATCTTCCCGGTTTTAGCTATTGTAGGTAGTATTTTTACTTTCGTGTATTCGATTAAATTCGTCTTACATATATTTTTCGGTCAGCACAAACCGAATGCATTACCTAAGAAGGCACATGAAGTTTCAATCTTAATGCTAATTTCTCCTAGTATTTTAGCTATTTTAGTGATTGTCTTTGGTTTTGCGCCTGGTCTATTGACCCAAACGATTATTGAACCAGCTACATTAGCGATTAGTAACTTATCAAATACACACGCTGAGTTCCATATGTTCCATGGTATAACCCCTGCCTTCATCTCAACATTAACTATTTGGATTGTAGGGATATTACTATTACTTACATTTGGTTACTGGATTCGATTATTACAAGCTCAGCCAACGAAACTAACATTTAACCATTGGTACGATTCTACTGGAAAATGGTTACCAACAACGTCAGCGAAAATGACAAATAGTTATGTAAATGGCTACGTTAGAGATAGTTTAGTGATTATTTTTGGTATGTTAATTTTAATGACGATTGTAACGCTATTTAGCGTGCCATTTAGCTTTAATTTTAAAGATATTAACAATATTCATATTTATGAAATTGTCATTCTTCTTATCTTAATAGTGGCATCATTCATGATAGTATTCGCATCATCGCGTTTGTTCAGTATTATCATGCTTGGTGTAGTTGGCTATTCAGTCTCGGTATTATTTGTCTTTTTCAAAGCACCGGATTTAGCGTTAACTCAATTTGTCGTAGAATCTATTTCTACTGGTTTATTCTTATTATGTTTCTATCACTTACCTAATTTGAATCGCTATAACGAGAAACCTTCTTTTAAAATAACCAATGCTATCATTTCCATTGGTGTAGGTTTAGTCGTGATTGTATTAGGTTTAATTGCATATGGTAATCGCCATTTCACTTCAATCGGCGAATACTACAAAGCACATGTTTATGATTTAGCACATGGTAAGAATATGGTTAACGTCATCCTAGTTGACTTCCGTGGTATGGATACATTATTCGAATCTTCAGTACTAGGTATCGCTGGTTTAGGTGTTTATACCATGATCAAATTACGCAGTAAACATAAAACAAGTGAGGTGAAACGCGATGAACAGACAGAAAAATAATTTAATGTTCCAATACGCAGCTGTCATTATCGCTTTCCTCATCGTTTTATTTGGCATGAGTTTATTCTTCGCAGGACACTATACACCAGGTGGCGGCTTCGTCGGCGGATTATTACTTTCAAGTGCTTTAACAATTATTGCAATTGCGTTTGATATTAAAACGATGCGCAAAGTATTCCCTTGGGATTTTAAAATATTAATAGGAATTGGACTGTTGTTTTGTGTAGGCACTCCTATTGCAAGTTGGTTCTATGGAGAGAACTTTTTCACGCATACAGAATTCAACATTCCGTTACCCCTTCTTCAACCTGTGCATATGAACACACCAATGTTCTTTGACTTCGGCGTAATGTGTGCAGTAATCGGCACAGTCATGACAATTATTATAACGATTGGAGAGAACGAATAGTGGAAATTATCATGATTATTGTATGTGGTATCCTCACAGCAATTAGTGTCTATCTCGTTTTATCTAAAAGTTTGATACGAATTGTTATGGGGACAACATTAATCACACATGCATCAAATTTATTTTTAATTACAATGGGTGGATTAAAACATGGCGAAATGCCTATTTATGAAAAAGGTATTGCCCAATATGTAGATCCTATCCCTCATGCCTTAATACTTACGGCTATTGTTATCGCTTTTGCGACAACTGCGTTTTTCTTAGTATTAGCTTTTAGAACGTACAAAGTATTAGGTACAGACAACGTAGAACTAATGAAAGGAGTACCTGAAGATGATGGTAAATAATTTAGTAGTCCTTACATTAGTTGTACCTATTATCACTGCGATCATACTCATCTTTCTAGGGGAACGTATTCAAGCTAAACGTTATGTCACATTAATTGGATTAGCTTTAACTTTAGCTGTAGCAATAATTAATTTAATCAGTGTCGTTAAATACGGACCTCTTAAAGTTGAATTAGGTTCATGGCCAGCACCTTATGGCATTATCTTCTTATTAGACTCATTTAGTGCCATGCTTATTGTAACTAGCATTATCATTACAATTCTTATTACTGCCTATTCGGTAACGACAGCTGGCATTGATAGAGAACGCTATTATTTTCATTTTTCAATTATGTTTATGCTAGTTGGTATTATTGGTGCCTTTACAACTGGAGACATATTTAACCTCTTCGTATTCTTTGAAGTATTCTTAATGTCTTCTTATGCCCTACTGGTATTAGGTGGTACAAGAATACAATTACGTGAAACAGTGAAATATTTACTCGTTAATATCGTGACATCAACATTTTTTGTTATTGCAGTAGGTATTTTATATTCCGTTGTAGGTACGTTAAATATGGCAGACATCAGTGATAAGCTTGCAGAACTTAATCATACACATAGCGGTCTTTTAAGTATTGTCTTTATTTTATTTATATTTGTGTTTGCAACAAAAGCTGGTGCATTTCCAATGTATATCTGGCTACCAGGTTCATACTATGCGCCACCATTTGCAATTATCGCTTTCTTTGGTGCTTTATTAACTAAAGTCGGTGTTTACGCCATTGCAAGAACACTAAGCTTATTTTTCCAAAATACTATTAGCTTTTCGCACTATACAATTTTATTCTTAGCGCTTCTAACGATTATCTTTGGATCAGTTGGCGCTATCGCATATTATGATACTAAAAAGATTATTATCTATAATATTATGATTGCAGTTGGCGTTATTTTAGTCGGTGTAGCAATGATGAACCAAGCTGGAATTATTGGTGCAATTTACTACACATTACACGATATGTTAGTAAAAACTGCATTATTTTTACTTATTGGTGTGATGTACCAAATTACTAAAACGACAAACTTAAAAGAGTTTGGTGGTTTAATTAAAGCTTATCCTGTTCTTGGATGGTCATTCTTCATAGCTGCATTGAGCTTAGCAGGTATCCCGCCTTTAAGCGGTTTCTATGGGAAATATTATATTGTGCAGGCTACATTTGAAAAAGGATTCTACGTTAGTGGTATTATCATATTATTATCAAGCTTAGTAGTACTTTATTCTGTGATACGTATATTCTTAAAAGGCTTCTTCGGAGAACCTAAAGGTTATAATGTAAATCAAAAATTAAATGTTAACTACTCGGCAACGATTTCAATTATAGCCGTCGTTATCACTGTATTATTTGGTTTATCTGCCGACTTTTTATATCCATTAATATCAGAAGCAGCCAAATCATTCTATGATCCTAGCGTTTATATTCATAGTGTATTAGGAGGTAGATAATGATGGCCATTCAAATTACCTTAAATTTTCTTTTAGCATTCATCTGGTTATTTTTAAGTGGAAGTTATACATTAAATAATTTATTGCTAGGCTACCTACTTGGGTTAGGAATTGTTTACTTATTAAATAAAGCTTTACCTGGCAAATTTTATTTAATACGAGTTTATAAAATCATCAAGCTTATTATTGTATTCCTTATAGAATTAATTAAAGCAAATATTGATGTATTAAAAATTGTGTTACAACCTAAACTACAAAATCAACCTGGATTTTTTACTTATCACACAGATTTAAAGACAGATTGGCAAATTGTGCTACTATCTAATTTAATCACGCTTACGCCAGGAACGGTCGTATTAGGCATTAGTGATGATAGAACTAAGATTTATATCCATGCGATTGATTTTAGTACGAAGGAAGAAGAAATTGAAGGGATTAAATCATCCCTTGAAAAAGTGGTTAGAGAGGTGGGCGAAGACTAATGGTAAAACTCATTATGCTAATTGCACTCATCATTATAGTACTTTCTATGTTAGCTATGTTTATTCGCGTTATTAAAGGTCCTACTTTAGCCGATAGAATTTTAGCGCTTGATGCCGTAGGTTTACAATTAATGGCATGCGTGGCGTTATATAGTATTTTCATAGGCGCTCAATATTTACTTGTAGCCATTTTATTAATCGGTATCTTGGCATTTTTAGGTACAGCAGTATTTTCAAAATATATAGATAAAGGTAAGGTGATTGAACATGATAGCAACGGTCATGATTAGCTTATCTATTCTATTTGTCATTGCTGGCACACTCATCAGTGTCGTTACCGCTATTGGTATGATACGTTTGAAAGATATTTACTCGCGTGGCCATGCCGCAGGTAAGTCAGCAACATTAGGTGCTATGTTCTTACTATTTGGTACTTTCTTATACTTTATTGGTACTGAAAAGTATATTAATATGCAATTAATTTTTGGTATTATCTTTATTTTTATTACAGGCCCTCTTTCAAGTCACTTAATTATGAGAGCTGCTTATAATAATAAAACACCTTATACGAAAGATACTAAAATTGACGATCTCAAAGATGAATTTAACAACAAGAAAATATAATGATTTAAAGCTCTAGTCGAATGATTTTTCGACTAGAGCTTTTTAAGTTATTGTCATCTAAATTGACTTATGATATTATAAATCGTAATTATTACGTTTTATAAAAGAAAGAAGTGTTTTTATGCATTGGACTATTATTGGCGGTGGTATTCAAGGTACAACTATCGCAATTAAATTACGTGAAGCAGGTCTCTCGATTGGTAACTTAACTATAGTTGATCCCTATTCTTCTTTATGTGAACAATTTAATGACTTCACTCATAGAATTAGTATGCCCTTTTTACGTTCACCTATCGTCCATCATATTCATCCCAATCCATTTCATCTAAAGCAATTTGCAAAGTATCAACAATATACGAATGCTACTTATGGTCGCTATCAACGCCCTCAAACAGACATGTTTATGCATCATGTTCATGAACTAGTGCATCGCTATCGTTTAAATGATAGCCACCTTCAAGGCTACGTGAATCAGATTAAGCGCACTGGTTCACAATGGAGAATTTATTTGTCTGATGCGCAAGTTCTTAATACAGATTGTGTAGTTTTGGCGCATGGTTGTAATCACCAACCTTATATTCCTTTTCTTTTTGAAAATGAAAGCGACGTTTGCCACATTTTCAAAAAAGAATTTAATCCAAATATGTTTAAACTAAGTTCACATGTCGTTGGGAGTGGTATTTCAGCAGCGCATTTAACGCTTAAATTATTGAACCAATCAAGCGATAAAGTCGTTCATCTGTGGATGAATAAAGAGATTGATATTCACCACTTTGATGCAGATCCAGGATGGTTAGGGCCAAAAAATATGGGTCCATTCTTAGAAATAACTTCCTCTGAAAAACGAATGGAAATCATTTCTGAGGCGCGCCATAAAGGTTCGATGCCTCAAGAATTATATTTACGTTTGAAAAAGCATGTTCAATCTGGACGTTTAATCATTCATCACGACAAGATTATAAAACTTGAAAATCATCAAATTATTACAGAAACATCGAGCACACCTTATGATTTCATTCTATTAGCCACAGGTTTCGAAGCTACATTATTAAAACAAAATATGGTTCAATCATTGATTCAACATGAACAAGCGCCTCTTACGCAATGTGGTTTACCTGCTATAACTTCTGACTTAGAATGGTTGCCTCAACTATTTGTAGCTGGAGGTTTAGCCGATTTAGAGTTAGGACCATTTGCGCGAAATATTATGGGCGGAAGAGAAGCAGCGCAACGAATTTACAATGCTTTTCAAAAATTAAATGATTCTAAAAGTAAGTTTGCATAAAAAGAGTCCGGGACATAAAGTTCTTGGATAAGTAAATAAAGACAATTTCTATTGAAATAATATAGAAATTGTCTTTTTTATAATTTTTT
>NZ_PPRD01000089.1 GCF_002902575.1 Staphylococcus croceilyticus
GTCACACAACGTCATTCGTAGTTCATCTTTAGAATTTCTTACATAAGTGCATAGCACTTATGTTCATTAATAATCAACATAGGAGTCTTCACAACTACACTTCGTTATCTATCTTAGAACTACTTATCTAAGTACTTTAATACTTAGGTTCATTTATATTCATTATAGAAATCAAACTACTAACTTACGTTACCTATTTTAGAAGTATTTAAGTAAGTGTGGTTTTATATTTTCATATTAAAAAAGGTGGGGCACTCTGGGTGCGCCACCTTTTCATTTTCAAAAATTAAGAATAAATTAATACTTGTGTGATGAGCATGCCACCACCAAAGATGAAGACGAATGCTACGATTGGCCAAACAAATTTCAACCAGTGTGAATATTTCATATCTAACATTTGTAATGTTGCCATAATTAAACCAGTTGGTGCTAAGAATAACATCGCGTATTGTCCGAACTGGTAGGCTGTTACGATGACGAATCTTGGGATGCCGACTGTGTCTGCAAGTGGTGCGAAGATAGGCATCGCTAACACAGCTAGTCCTGATGATGATGGAATGATAAAGCCTAAGAAGAAGAATATAATTAATAAAATGACGATAAATATTGGTCCGCTCACACCTTGCACCAGTGAAGATGAGAAGTTTAAGATTGTATCTGAAATCAAGCCTTCATTCATAATCATATTGATACCACGGGCTAAACCAATGATAAGTGATACCCCTACTAAGCTAGATGCTCCATTTACAAACGCATCTACTACTGCTTTTTCACCTATACCATTTTTACCTAACGCTACGATAAGCATGATAACAATTGTGAACGCTAAGAACATTGAAGCCATGATTGGGAACCACCAACCTTGTGTCATAACGCCCCATACCATAATTGGAAACGGTAAGATAAATAAGATTAAGATGATTTTTTTACGGAAGGTAAAGACGCTTTCTTCGCTATTATTTTTAATGACTGACCATTGTTTTTCAAATTTCGCTTTATCTTCATACGTATATGAAAGTTTTGGATCTTTTTTAATGCGTTTTGCATACCAAGCTAAATAGCCTATTGTGAAGATAGTCGCAATGATTAAGCCACCAATTCTCCAATATAATCCATCAACAAATGTTGTACCTGCAGCATTTGAAGCGATAACTACTGAGAATGGGTTAACTGTTGAAAATGTACTACCTACAGAGCTTGCGAGGAATATAGAACCTACGCATATGATTGAGTCATAACCCATCGCAATAAAGATTGGCACAAGCACTGGATAGAATGCGACCGCTTCTTCTTCAATTCCGCAGAGTGTACCACCTAACACCATTAATACTGAAACCATAAAGACGAGCAAGAATTCATGACCTTTTGTCTTTTTCGTTAGGGCTAAAAGTCCTGATTCAAATGAGCCACTGGTTTGTACGACCCCTATTAAGCCCCCTAATACTAGAATGAACACCATGACATCTACCGCTTCAATGGTTCCGTTAACCATACTTGTTGTTATTTGGTCTGGACCAGCTGGATGTTGGTCTAAGCGTTCATACGTCCCCGGAATGGAAATGGGTTTATTAATCGCACCAGATTTAAATTGATCGACGTCGATTTTAACCCCCAATTTATCTAATTGTTCTTGCGTGCCATCGACAGTTTTTGTTTTATTGTGTGCATCTACAATTTTGAATTCTTGTGCACCTGAATCATAAGATAATTTAGAATATGCCCCTGCCGGTATTATCCACGTCGCTATGACGGCAACGACAGTTAATATAAATAGAATAGTAAATGCACCTGGCATACTTAATTTGAAACGTTTTTTTCTTTTTTTAGTTTGTATGTCTGAAGTATCTTTTGTGTGTGTCATGCGTTTCAACCCCTTTGTATTTATTTATAGTTAAGACATTTGTCACACTTCCTATTTTTTTGAAAATGATTAATTCGAATTTGTGAATTTTTTATCAATCTTTTATCAACTTAAGTTTATGTCTAATGCAAGTTACATTCAATATGAATACAAATTAAAGAATGAACATTCAAAATACCGTCATACTTCCTTCACATAACTTTACGAATAATCTTCGGAAAATAGCTTGCTATTTTTGTGTAATTGTGTAAGCGCTTACTACATTGATATTGCCCTTTTCAAAAATAAAAAGAGTAGATAATTAAGTCATTGGATACTATAAATTATCTACTCTATTATATTTTATTTAATTATCGGAACAGCGGTGTTTACGACGTCCTAACCATAAGAATAGACCACCTGCTACTACAATTACCAATGTGATAGGTAACCATGATCTCTTAAGCGTTTCGCCGGTTTCTGGCAATGAGAAGTTGCCATCATCGTCAAATAAACCACTTAATAAGCCGCCACCATTATCTAAAGTACCAAGTGACAAACCTTGTACAGGATTAGGAATATCATCGATGCCATCAAGCAAGCTACCGCCTGAATTTAAGCTCCCTAATAGCCCCCCATTAGTTAAACCACCTAATAGGTCTGAACCTAAGTCTAGTCCGCTACCGTTATTCGTATTGCCATTAATACGATCAAGTAGTGTAGGACGATTCTTAATTGGAGATAAAACGTAATCTAATTTATTTTTAGATTGGTTTAATTTATTTTGTAATTGTAATAAATCATTCGCCTTACCATTTAATGCGCTTTTGATTAAATCAAGTGCATCTGCTTTAGACGTTTGTACTTTTGAAATCACATCAGCTAATGCGTGGGCTTTAGCTTTATTTAACTTCGTAGCTAAAATCGTTTCAATCGCTTGTTTTTGATTAGTACTTTTATCTAAGATATCTTTTAAAATGTCATCTGCAGTATTCGATGCTTGGGCTTTAAATTCTTGTTTTAAACGTTCAACAAGCTCAGAATTTGATAAATTCTCATTCATTAAACGTTTCGCAATACTTGATGCTTCATGATTGCCTAAACGTGTTGATAATAATGTCTTAATTAACTTTTCTTTATCTGGTGCTTGATCAAACATTGATTTTAAAATGTCATCACTTGATGTTGTAGTTAAACCATCAAGTTGTTTCATAATTTGGTCTGTAATTTGTTTATCTGATTTACCAGCTACATTAATGTGTTTTAAAATGTCTTGCGCTTCATTTTTACTGAATACACTACCAAGAATTTGTTTGACCGCTTTTTGTTTATCAGAAGCATTGTTCAATTGTTTAAGAATAAGATTACGATTATCTTTAACTTTATTACGTACTGAAGCAATATCTTTCTCAATATTTTGACGTTGTTGCGCCGATAAATCTTGATTTTGGTTTACTTGATTACGTAATTCTCTTAATTGTTCAAGTTTACGATCTGTATAACGTTGACTTGTATCTTCATGTTGTTTTTCTATTTTTGAAATCGTTTGGTCAATTTTTTCTTTATCAGATAATTTATCTTTTAAAGCATCAATGTGTCTATTAATTGTAGAATCAGTATCCACACTTTGGCCTTGATGGTATTCGGTATTATTTTTACCCATACGTTCAATACCACTTAATAAACCTTTACCAGAATCTTGACTACTTCTTGTTTCCTCTGTGGCAGGTTCTTCAGTTGAAGGTTGTGTTTCTTGAGTTGCTTGTTCGTTAGTGTTGTCTTCCTGCGTTGTTTTATCTTTATAAATGTTCACATCATTTTTGACTTTATCTAAGTCATCTAAAATAGAAGTGCTATGTTTGTCGGTATTATTAGTTTTTTCACTAGATGGCGTTTCCATTGTGCTTTGTTCTTCAGAATTTGCGTCATCTTTAGATTGTTGTTGGCTCCATGCATTTTCATTTGTTCTAGCTTCAACATTTTGTTGACCTCTATCAACCTTTTTAGAAAGCGCATCTAAATCATTCATGATTTTATCCAACTTCGCTGATGTACTATCTTTAGAACTATCATTAGCAGTTGTATGAGATTCTTCAGTAGATGGCGTTTCATCTGAACGAACAATTGATTTCTCTTCTGCCGTAACATTAGATTCTTCGCGTGCATCTTTTAAGATATCATCAATTTCAGATTGGTCCTTCGCATCCTCTAAATCGTCTTTATAACTTTCGATTTCTGCTTTATCTAAATGTTTTAAACGGCTGATTTCAGCCTTTGCTTTTGAAATTGCAGTCGTCAATTTAGAGTGAACTGTCGTTGCCTCTGTTGAAGCTTCAGTTACTTCGTCTTTTGTT
This sequence comes from Staphylococcus croceilyticus, assembly GCF_002902575.1. GTDB lineage: Bacteria > Bacillota > Bacilli > Staphylococcales > Staphylococcaceae > Staphylococcus > Staphylococcus croceilyticus. The sequence goes on from NZ_PPRD01000089.1 coordinate 4,195, forward strand.
TGCGCAAAGGCATCTTTTGTAAAGCCATAACCAACTAATGAGCCACTTAATAATAACGCTGAACATGACACTTTTAAGTACGAACTTAATTTAGAAATCTGCGTATTCTTCTTCACTCATGTCACCCTTTATCATTAATATTCCCCTACATTATATAACAATTAATTGTAAACTTATACTTCTTATTTTTGAAAATTAAGGAAATAATACCTATATTTTTGATATACAAAAATTTACAATTTAATACGTCTACTATTCACTTTCTTATTATCTGTCACTTTTACAGAATATTGATATGAATTCGTTAAATCAATTAATGATAAATACTTGTCATGTCCTGCGCCAGTATCGATATCTAAAATATTTTTCTTTTTATAAAGTTCATCATTTTTCAAACCAAAACGATAATTCGGCACATGACCGTGGATTAAAAATTTATGTTTAGGTACATGACGATTTAACTCGTGATTATAATAACCCGTCGTATATTCTTTAATCTGCTTACTTAACGGCTTGTTTGTATCAATACCTGCATGCGCAAATATATAATCATCTATCAATTCAATGGTAGATAAACTATTTAAAAATTTATGCCAGCGTTTAATCTTCTTGTCTTTACTCGCTAACCAACGCATCTCATGGTTACCCGCTAAAGCAAGTGCACCTTTACGTTTCAAACGTTTCACTAGCTTAAGCGTCCCAAATGAGTCAGGGCCATTATTAACATAATCCCCCATCAACACAAGTTGATCCTTTCTATAATTATATTTTACTGCTCTTAAGAGAGTTACAAGTGCCTTCCGATGTCCATGAATATCAGAAACCACAAGTATCCTTTCAACCATTCTAATCTCTCCTTACCTCTCAACCTTTTATCCATTTACATTTATTATAAAAACCACAGTTTAACTAACTTTAAACAAAATATTAACGTCTTCTCAAAATTAGCACTTTACTATTATAAGTAGTATAGAAAAAATTTATATATTTTGGGGACTAAATTTATGAACACGAAACAAATGCTCATTTTTAAACACTTTGTCGAGGCACAAAATGAAAATGCAGTAGCTGAAAAACTTGGGATAACTCAGCCAACTGTGACATTTCATTTAAAGAATTTGAACAAAGAATTTGGTTTACCTTTATATTTTAAAAAAGGTAAACATTTTAATTTAACAGAAGCTGGGGAATTGTTATATCGCAACGCCAATAAAATGTTAAATTTAATTCAAGAAACAACCGATATGATGGAAGACTTTAAGCAATCGAAACGTGGAACATTGCGTATTGGCGCAAGTCATGCCCCAATTTACAGTATTTTGCCATCTGCTTTTAAAAACTACATGCACAATCATCCTGATATCGACATCGCACTTACGGTAGACACAGCACCTTGTATCATTGAAAAAGTTAAAAATAGAAAAGTAGATATCGCAATTATTTCTGAAAAAGGGTTTAATGAAGACGAGCTACAAGCTAAACGTCTACAAGAAAATCCTCTCGTCTTAGCTATGGACAAACGCCATCCACTCGCACAAAAAGAACAAATTTCTTTAGAAGATGTGCAAAAATATCGTTTTATTATTCATAGTAGTGGTTCAACTCGAGAAAGTATTGATGAATGGCGTAAAAATAATTTCGTTAATCTAGATATACATATGGAATCTAATAGCATTAGTAGTATTTTAACAACAATCAAAGATTCTAATTATTTAAGTCTTGTTAGTAAAAGCGCCCTCTTCCATCATCCAAATATTATTGGTAAAACACTACCTGACGGGCCATCGCCTAGTTATATCTCATTGTTATATCGCAATGATAGACATCTTACATCGATAATTCAAGACTTCGTTACCCTCATTTATAATACAAATGAAGGTTAAAGTTTTATATTAGCTTATCGTTTTATTTACTATTATATAACTACATTATTTATAAGAAGTGAATCATGAAATCTAATTAATTTAATAGATTTCATGGTGTCGCTTCTTTTTTTCTTTTTCAAAACATACGCAATCTAATTACAGAATTTCTCTTTAGTAACTTTATGTAATGTTAATATTTTATAAATTTTATTAATAAAATATCCTTAAAATTATAACAATTTTACAATATATTAATATTTCCCTATAAAAATAGTTAATTAGATAATATAATAAGGTTGAAAGCGTTATTATATTAATTACGTACATTTTTAACATATGGATTAAGGAGGCTAGGTTGATGCTCATTTTTTCAATTATCTTATTACTTATCGGCATAGCATTAATCGCCACCAGTAGATTTGTTGCCTATAAACGCGATATTGATTTACGAGAAAAAATATATATTCCAGGGGTATTAATTTTTCTAATCGGAGCGTTATGCCTTATTGGCTGTTGGGTAAACTAATTGACCTTATACATAATCAACATTCTCAGGTACATACATTATGTTACCTGTTTTTTTATTGTCATTTTTACAATCTCACTCACTTATTCTCCAACATTTTTTACAAAATGTCGCTTTTTTCAACGTCATTAAATTTTTAATGGTACCCTTCCCCTTTATATCTTGTTACATTAACCATTGTAATATGAATCTAAGCGCCTTTTTTTGAGAAATAGGCTAATCAACAAAAGCTCACAATGGGTTATTACATTATTCCAGACTTAGATCATCAAAATTTAAATAATAGGAGGAAACACATTGGCAAAGCTATTATACAAACTTGGAACATTTATAGCTAAAAACAAATGGCTTAGTGTCATTGGTTGGCTTGTCATCTTAGGCATAATTATTACACCGCTTGCGCTTAACTCGCCTAAATTTGATGATGACATCACAATGAACGGTTTAAAGTCACTTGATACAAACGACAAAATAAGTAAAGAATTTCATCAAGACAGTGAAAAAGCCTCGATGAAAATCGTCTTTCATTCTAATAGAGAAGACGGTTTGAAAGACAAAGATACAAAGAAAGATATTGAAGATGCATTAGACAATATCAAACAAAAAGATGATTACATCCAAAACATCTCAAATCCATATGACAGTGGACAAGTCAATAAAGATGGAGACACAGCTATCGCAAACATTAGTTATGTTGTTAAACAGACAAATATGCAAGATTCATCTAAGAAAATCATTGATAAAGAATTACAAGATGTAAAAGATAACCACAATATTCAAATAGAAAAAACACAAGGTGGTTCAATGGGTAATGAACCAGGCGGTACATCTGAAATAGTAGGTATCGTTGTCGCTTTCGTTATTTTACTTATTACCTTTGGCTCACTTATTGCCGCTGGTATGCCGATCATTAGTGCTATTATCGGCCTAGGTTCAAGTGTGGGTATCATTGCTTTATTAACATTTGTCTTTGATATTCCAAACTTCACGCTAACATTAGCGGTAATGATTGGTTTAGCTGTAGGTATAGACTACTCACTATTCATTCTATTTAGATATAAAGAACTTAAACAGCAAGGTATCGATACAATAGAAGCTATTGGTAAAGCTGTAGGAACTGCTGGTAGTGCCGTTATCTTTGCGGGTCTTACAGTAATGATGGCCGTTTGTGGACTTTCATTAGTAGGTATTGATTTCTTAGCCGTAATGGGATTTGCCTCATCCATCAGTGTATTATTCGCAGTATTAGCAGCATTAACGTTATTACCTGCATTGATTAGCATTTTCCATAAAAGCATTAAAATCAAACAGAAATCAACTAAAAGTAAAGATCCTAAAAATCATCTATGGGCTAAATTTATCGTAGGTAAACCTATCGTAGCAGTCATCATTGGTTTAGTTATCTTGATACTAGCAGCCATCCCTGTAAGTGGTATGCGCTTAGGTATTCCAGATGACAGTATGAAACCAAACAATACTTCAGAACATAAAGCGTACGAATTGATCTCAGATAACTTTGGAGAAGGCTATAACGGTCAAATCATCATGTTAGTTAATACTAAAGATGGCGGCAGTAAAAAAGATATTCAACGCGACTTAAGCAATATGCGCGATGACTTAAAAGATCTTGATAACGTAGACACAGTGTCACAAGCAAGACTTAACGACAATAATCATTACGCACTATTTACAATTATTCCTGAAAAAGGACCAAACGCTAAATCAACTGAAGACTTAGTTTACGATTTACGCGATTACCATAGCCAAGCTCAAGACAAATATCATTTCGACACAGAAATCTCAGGACAAAGTGTCATCAACATTGATATGTCAGAAAAACTTAATAACGCTATCCCAGTATTCGCAGGCGTTATCGTCGTCCTTGCATTCTTACTATTAATGGTAGTCTTCCGTTCAATCCTTGTACCACTTAAAGCAGTACTCGGCTTCATCCTATCATTAATGGCAACACTCGGTTTCACAACGCTTGTCGTACAAGACGGCTTCTTAGGTGGCCTATTCGGCGTAGAAAACACAGGCCCGTTATTAGCATTCTTACCAGTTATCACAATCGGCCTCCTATTCGGATTAGCCATCGATTACGAACTCTTCTTAATGACACGCGTTCACGAAGAATATAGCAAAACTGGTGACAACGACCACTCAATTCGCGTAGGTATCAAAGAAAGCGGACCAGTTATCGTAGCCGCTGCACTCATCATGTTCAGCGTATTCATTGCCTTCGTCTTCCAAGACGACACAATGATTAAATCAATGGGTATCTCACTCGCATTCGGTGTCTTATTCGACGCATTCATCGTCCGCATGACACTCATCCCTGCCCTAACAAAACTCTTCGGCAACGCATCATGGTACCTACCTAAATGGCTAGGCGCCATCCTACCTAAAATCGACGTCGAAGGTAAAGCACTAGAAAGCGATGATAACCATCATCAAACTTCTTCTGCTTCTGAAAAAGGTCAAGAAGAAACACGCTACAGAGAATTCACTAGCCCAGACAAAGACACACATCATAAGCAAGATGACACACATAGTTATAAAAACATTAACCATGACAATAACCACCATCATGAACACTACAACAACGAAGATTACAATCATTCTGTAAGCCTAAACCATCATGAAAATGAACCAAATCATCATTATGATAATCAACATGAAGAGGCACAATCACATTCAAACTTTGATACAACTACAAACCTTTATAAAGATTTAACAGATAACAATGTAGATCAAGATGTACTATTTAAAGCATTAATGTTATACGCTCGTGAAAATAACAAAGGCGTATATGACAGATACAACAGTCAACCAAATCATCGTCGTGATGACGAACATAGAAATTAAAATTAAAAGGAGGAAATACGTTATGTTCAAACATCGTAGTTCGAAGTTTCTAGGACTACTAGCCACAATTGCCTTAGCCTTCGTGCTAAGTGCATGTGGCAATAGTGGTAGCGGGTCATCAGACGATGGCAAAACAGCGTTAGGTAAAAAAGAAATTGAAATTCCTTACATCGCAAGCGATAACTCGACCCCACGTTCTTTAGTCATTGCTGAAGTATTAAAAAAAGCAGGATATGACGTAACCACAACACCTGTCCCAGCAAGTGGACCATTATATGCTGATGTTTCAGCAAATCAAGATTCTTTCCATGCGTCAGGTATCTTCCCAGATACAGATAAAAGCTACTATGAAAAATATAAAGATAAAATCACTTTATATGACGATAAAAACTTTATTGATGACGTCAAAGTAGGTCTAGCTGTACCTAAATATGAACAAGATATTGATTCAATTAGTGATTTAAAAGACAATAAAGATTTCGGTAAATCTGTAGACTGGACTATTCAAGGTACGGATGCTAGAAATGGCGTAATGAAACAAACAAAAGATGAACTTGATAAAAACGATTTAGAAAATTACAGCTTAAAAGAAAGCTCAGATCAAGAACAGTTCAAGAAAATCCAAGGTGCATTTAAACAGCAACAACCAATTATCTTTACTGCAATGGAACCTAGCTGGTTCTCTAAAGAATTAGATGTCAAAATGTTAAAAGATCCTGATAAAATTTATGGCAGTGATCACGAACATATTAATTTAGTATTTAATAACAACTTCAAAGATCAACATCCTGCTGCTTACAAAGTTGCAACACGTATGGCTGATGACTGGAGTAAAAAAGATGAAGAGAAACTCGCTGAAAAAATCTTCATCGACAATAAAAACCCAGAACAAGTTGCGAAAGATTACGTAGATAATAACGATAATAAAGTGGATGATTGGTTAAAAGACGTAGATACTGAATAATCTGAAGAGAATTGAAGGTATCAAGGAGAAATTTTATAAGGGGCATGCATGTTTTATATAACATGATGAGGCTATCTACATCTCTAAGATGTAGGTAGTCTCTTTTATTCTCACTCTACATAAATATAAACGGGCGACGTGAAAGAATTACTTCTTTTAAATTAAATTTTTTATGATTGAGGTTTTGGTTCTAACTGTAATGACTATGTATTAAGGAGTTATTTTTGGAAATATAAAAGTTATTGTGATAAATTACTCTTATTACGTCAGGCTATCTGGCTATATTAAAGACATAGGAGAATCAGATTATGCCGACAGCTAATCAAAAACGAATGATTAAACATATTCATGAAACAGTTTTCACTTTATTAAATGATTACCATTTTGATGAAATTACCGTTCAAAAAATATGTGAAACTGCCGAAATCAACCGTAGTACGTTCTATCGTTACTTTCAAGACAAGTACGATATACTCTACACTTTGCCTGATTTCATCACTCAAAAAATTGTCAATGATGATATAGGTCTTTCCTCACCTGAATCATTTCAAGATTTCATCTATTATATCGGCCAACATAAAAAACTTTTCAAACATTTATTAGTTTCTTCCCGACAAGTTGATGTTTTTCGTAATCTAACTAGTGTCAGTCGAGAAATGATTCTGAATAACGCTAAAAATCAACACAATCCTTTAGCAATTAAAATTCGACAAAGCAAACATCCTGAAATTGTAGCTGATTTCTTTAGCAGCGGCGTTATCGAAGTCCTACGTCGTTGGGTAGAAAATGAATATGATTATAGCGTAGAAGAAGTATTCGAAACATTAAATGGTTTATTAGAGACCTCGTTAATTAGCTATAAAGATTAAAAAGCATTCTCACAAGATTTTGAGTGAGAATGCTTTTATTGTTATTTCCGTTTTCTAGATTCCATACTTTTATAAACCATGAAACCAGCATTAATTACTATTAAGATGGCTAAAACGGTTAACACCCAAGTGGGCCAGCTCATAATATTATACATAACTAATAATATCATCAATATAAGATTCAATACGTTCAATGCCATCATTTGTGAATCCATTTGAAATCACCTCACTACTCTCTTCCCTCTAAACGTATTAATAATCTTCCTGCCTATTAAACGTATAAAGATATATATTAATATCTTATTAACGTACTTCTCTTTTTTCTTTTGGTAGGAAAAGGGCAACTAGAAATGCAATGAGTCCTATACTAGCAATCACTCCAAATTGCACAAAATAACTAGGAATAGTACTTACACCTATCATCAGCACAGGCGCAATGGCTGTACCTAAAAATAAGATAAATGTGTTAACTGATAAAAAGAAACCTTGATTACCATTAACAACCATCCCTACTTTAGAGATTGTGGATGGAATCGCAAAGGCAATACCACTTATAAAAGTGACACTCCAAATCGTTAAAAGTACTGCGTTTGTTGCACATGCCATTAAAATAAGTGAAACGACACATGTGAGAAGTGCACCTAAAATAACTTTTTTAACTCCTAAACGATCGCTTATTCGCCCAGCAAATAATGATAACAACATGCCAATAATACCAAATAATTTCGCATTAATCGCCATGGCATCAGAGCCTCCAATATGATCTGACGTCATATAATGGTTGAAAATCTCATACATACTAATGAACATCGTTAATAGTGACAATGAGACGGCATAACATAAAATAACAACTTTGTTTGTTTTGAAGTCACTAAAGTTATTAAAAAATTTAAGTAACTTAATATTGGGATTAATAATTGGACTTTCAGGAATATTTTTATAAATTACAAATGCTAATAAAAGATATAATGCAGTTAGTATAAAGTAAACAACATGCCAATTTGAAAATTGAACGATAATTTCACTTAAGTTTTGGCCTATCACACCAGATAGCATAAAACTCGTACTAATAAAACTAATCGCCGTCATACGCTTAACTGGCGTATACGTTTCAGTCACATAGGTAATTGATACTGGTGAAAAAGCTGCCGCAAATATACCTTGAATCGCACGTAATATAACTAATAAAGTAAATGAATGGATAAAGCCTATCGCCAAACAAATGATGACCAAGCCACCTATACCAAATAAAATTGTTCGAATACGGCCAAACTTTTCAGAAATAGTACCATAGAATAAACAGCTTAATGAATACGTAATTGAAAATGCAACCCCATTCATTGTTGCCACGGATTGTGGGATGCTAAATTCTTTCGCGAAAGAAGCTGTTAGAGGTAAAGCTGTGTACAAGCTACACATGACGGTAATACCTGCAAGAAAGAAGATAGTGGTAATTTGATTATAATTCATTGGTTTTTGCATATCTTTTCTCCTTTACAAGTTTAACTTTAATACAACATTACTATTATGCCACTATATTTCTAAATTCTAAAGATGTCCCATTTTCACTTTCCCAATGCTACACCGTCTTTTTCTATATATTTATCTCTAATTCGAAACTTTTCTATTGACCTTTTCAAAAATTAGGAATACAATTCTAGTATAAAAATTATACCTAGGAGGTGAGCACAGTGAAAATTGAATTAGGATTAACGTCATTTGGAGATAATGACAAAATGGTCATGGCAGATGGTACGCATGAGGCAGTATCAAATGCACAACGTATTCGAGATATCGTTGAAGAAATAGAATTAGCAGACCAGTTAGGTTTAGATGTTTATGGATTAGGTGAACATCATCGTGAAGATTATGCCGTGTCAGACCCTGTAACAGTGCTTGCGGCAGCGGCTGCTCGTACTAAGCACATTAAATTGTCGTCTGCAGTAACAGTGTTATCTTCAGATGACCCAGTGCGCGTGTATCAACGCTTCTCAACCTTAGATGCGGTTTCAAATGGGCGCGCTGAAATTATGATCGGTCGAGGGTCATTTATCGAATCATTCCCATTATTCGGTTATAATTTAAATGACTACGAAGATTTATTTAATGAGAAGTTACAATTATTGCTAAAAATCAATAAACATGAAATAGTTAGTTGGGAAGGTAAATTACGTCCAGGTTTCGAAGCGACGCCGATTTATCCGCGCGTTGAACATGGTGAATTACCTATTTCAATTGCCACGGGTGGTACGCCTGAATCATCTTTAAGAGCGGGCGCGTTTGGATTACCAATAACGTATGCAATTATTGGAGGTAATCCTAGACGATTTACACGCAATATTGAGATTTATAAATCTGTGGCTGCTTCTTACGGTCATAATCCAGATGCCTTACCGGTAGCGGTTCATTCATGGGGGTATGTCGCTGAAACTGATGAAGAAGCTAAGCGAGATTTCTTCCCTCCTCTCAAAGCTCATCACGATGTTCTGGGGCGTGAACGTGGTTGGCCTGAGTTTGACCAGAATGCTTTTGAACGAGAAATAGGACCAAATGGTGCGATTTACCTTGGTAGCCCGGAAACGGTTGCCCAAAAAATTATTGATACTGTAGAAACATTGGGACTTAGCCGCTTCATGATTCATACCCCAGTAGGCTCTATGCCTCATGATTATGTCATGAAGTCAATTCGCTTATTTGGCGAACGTGTGAAACCAATTGTTGATAAATATTTTGAAAATAAATAACAAATAAAAGGAGATTTTTAAATTATGATTTTACGTTATGCTGCAAACTTAAAACTTGCGAAAGAATTATACGATGCTTCAAAACCTAAATTAAAAGGTGACCAAGGAATGAAAGAAACATTTACAAATGTATTCGGTTTACCTGAAAATGCTGTTAAATTAGCAGGTACTTTAGAAGCCACTGCTGCTGCATTATTTGCTACTAGTATCTTAAGCAAAAACTTATCTCGTTTAGGTTCAATCACTACTTTCGGTGTATTAGGCGTAGCTGCTTACAAACACTTCGAAGCTGGTCATGGTAAAGAAGGCGCACAACGTGCATTAGACTTATTAGGTTTAGCTGCATTAAGCTTCGCTGATACTTTTTGTGAGAAAAAATAATATACTTGTCGACTAATTTAAAGTATGGAGATTGAAAGAAAACCCTTATCAATAGAGGAAACGAAATGCGTAACGACGGGAGTTTACTACTTGAATAATGGAACACCTGAGCTAAAGCTCATGTGTAAGTACCACTAACTTCTAAAGAAGAAGTGGTGCTTTAAGGTACGCATAAGGTGACGAAGAGTGAAAGGGTTTGTCTACAGTCTTAAAGAGTAGGACATGTGATGCGTCCTACTCTTTTTATTTATATTTATTCAGTAACTCAGGGTGGATATGACAATAAGTAATGTCTTCGGGGTATTTATCTAAGCGATCTTGATGCTCATCTGCACTCTTTATATAATTATTGAGCGGTAGGACTTCAACGGCAATGCTTGCTTTATCTGGTCGCTGATTGATAAATGCTTGTGCTTCTTCTAAGTGTTGAGGGTGCTCGCTATAAACACCCGTGCGATATTTCGGACCTTCATCTACTCCTTGTTTATTGATACTATAAGGGTCAATAATCTCAAAAAGATAATTCATTAAATCTGTAATTGAAATTTGGGTAGAATCGAATGTTGTTTTTACACATTCTGCATAGCCGTCATAGTCACCGTCGAGTTCGGTTGTCGTTCCATTTGCCCGTCCCGCTTCTGTTGTCACCACGCCAGGTAACGTTTTAATGAATGCCTGTACGCCCCATAAACATCCCCCAGCAAGATATACCGTTTCTCTGTTCATCGTTACCCACCTCTTTTACCTATTTTTAAAAACTTAGTGTTATATCTAACCTTACTATAGTTTCCTTATTTTGGCTTAAAAAATATTTAATTATTCAGAACTTATTCAGAATTGAGTTATAAGCTACAACTTATAAAGGTGAGTGAGGAGGTTAACGAAGTGAATGGTACTATAATGACAGTATTAATGCTTTTAGCAATGGGAAGTTTAGCTATTGCATTTTTAACAGGAATTTATGAAACATTGTCATGGTTAAGAGACAAAGAATATTCTCCTAGTTTTAAATTACCAATTTTATTTTTTGCGCTATATATTATTTTTTATATACCAACTTTTATTTTAATTAATTAGATTACAAGGTGATTTAGTATGAAAGGATATCATATTTTAATTGTAGAAGATGACGATACTATTGCTAAAAACTTACAACTCATTTTTCAACAAAATGACGCAACAGTTATAGTTGATAAAACAGGTGAAAATGTATTAAAAGTTTTAAATAATGTTCATCTCATTGTAATGGATATAATGCTCCCAACTACTGATGGGCTTTCTATTACTGATGAAATTCGTCAATTTTCTAACGTACCAATTATTTATTTATCAGCTAGAGCAGACATTGATTCTAAAATAGCAGGTTTAGGTAATGGTGATGATTATTTAACAAAACCTTTTGATCCAAGAGAACTTATTTCAAGAATTAATAATTTGTTGGACAAGCATTATCCAAATAATGAAACAAAACTGCATAATTATTTAGTTAATGCAAAAAATAAAGAAATTTCAGATTCCTACGGTAATAAATTGACTTTAACTAAAACTGAAACACGTCTATTCTTTTATTTGTATGAAAACATTAATTTTATTTTAACTAAGCAACAATTATTAAATTTTGTATGGCCTATTGAGTCTACTTCGGAAAATACACTTAATGCATACATTAAAAAATTGCGTACGAAATTAGCAGATGATGGTACTATTATTGAAACTATTTATGGCATTGGTTATCGATTAAATGGAGGTTAAGGCATGGGTTTACTAAAAAAATATTATCTATTTATGGGAATAAGCTTGTTAGCAATACCTATTGTTTTCCTTATAATAAACTTCTCCATCTTTTTATGTTTGTTTTGCATAGAAAATATTTTAGGTTATAAGATTAATTTAAATTTCAAAACAAGTGGACTTACAATCATTTTTTATATTTTATTTTTTACAGTTTTACTACTATTAATCATTGTAGCTTCTCGTTATATATACAGCATTGTTAAAAAACTGAATTCACTAGATG
>NZ_PPRD01000090.1 GCF_002902575.1 Staphylococcus croceilyticus
TCTATATACTTGTATGTTTAGATATTATTAACTAAACACTGTTCATATTGGCTTACTTTATGAGATGAGCCTCTTATTATAAAGTGCCAATTATAAGTATTTTTAAACATCTAAATTTGTAATTATTGAAATTTAAAGGGGTTTTGGCCTTGAATAATATAGATAAAACATGGGTTCCTTTTTATAAAACATTAGCTTCTGAATTATTAAAGTACCGCTATCGCCGTGGTGAGTTAATCAGAATGATAGAAATGATCTATGAAAGAGCAGGGATTAAATTACCCACGCTTGAGAAAAACAATGAGTTGATTGATATTGATCCTTTTACAATTTTTGCGTTATTTAATAAAGCATCTATGCGAGACGTGAATAAAATTAAGATTTTAAATGAATTAGCGCTCTATTTTGATATTAAAACGCAGGTACCAACAAGTTTTTACAGTATTCCTACAGTTAATAATATGAGCGCGACATTTTATGCTTTTGATGGAAAGCGCAATGAAGATGATATCGATAATTTGTGGGCATTATTTGAGAGTGCGTTGAAATATGCGCAAGAACAGACCGAAGAAAATAGAATTAATTTTATTGAAAAGTTTAATCTAGTTATTGTTCAACCAGAAATCGGAAACAGTAAGCTAACGAGTGGTTTGTACTGGATTGCGCCAGAAACGTTTGCGAATTATGATTCTCTTACCAAAGGTTATATCTTTGAAAATGATAAAATACCATCTAAATTTATTAATAAAAATCTTGAACCTAAAGGTAAATTGAGTGGCGAGAATTATTTAGCTATAATAGATATGTTAAAAACATTTTTATCTAGTGGCGAAACAGCAGTGGATAATTTTATCGATTTTAGTCATGAAGTTTGGGTGTATTCAAAAGAAATGAATAAAGCTAAAAATCCACAAAAAATCATCGAAAATCCTCCAATTGAATATCCTCCTTACACAAAGGATGCTTTTCTAAACGATGTATTTATGACTGAAAGCAATTATGACCGCCTAATACGTCTAGTTAAAAGGAAGCAGAATGTCATCTTACAGGGGTCGCCGGGTGTAGGTAAAACTTATGTAGCGAAGCGTTTAGCGTATTCAATGATGGGCGTCAAAGATGCGTCGCGTGTTAAATTAATCCAACTTCATCAAAGTTATGCTTATGAAGATTTTGTCATGGGTTACAGACCGACAAATTCAGGTTTTGAGCTTTCTACAGGGGCTTTTTATGACTTCTGTAAAATTGCTGAACAAGATTTAGCTAATGATTATTTCTTTATTATTGATGAAATTAATCGTGGTAATTTAAGTAAGATCTTTGGTGAACTCTTTATGTTAATCGAGAATGACAAGAGAGGTTTAGAAGTGGAGTTGCTATATACAGATGAACCATTTTCTGTGCCTGAGAATCTTTATATTATAGGTATGATGAATACGGCTGACCGCAGTTTAGCAATTCTTGATTATGCTTTGCGTCGTAGATTTGCATTTTTTGATATGAAACCTGCCTTTGAAAATGAGAAATTTAAAGACTATCAAAAAAGCTTAAATAGCCCAGAGTTTGATGCATTAATTCAATGTATTGAAGAATTGAATAATGACATTATCCAAGATGATATGTTAGGCGAGAGCTTCGTTATTGGACACAGTTATTTTAGTAATTTTGAAAATGTCACTACTATGGATTTGTCTGATATTATCGAATTTGAAATCTTACCATTACTCAATGAATATTGGTTTGATGTACCTTCGAAAGTCGACATGTGGGCTGAGAAATTAAGGAATGCGATTGAGTTATGATCAAGATACAAAATATCTATTATATGCTGTCGTATGCGTTCACCATTTTAAATAAAAAGGGTTATCAAAAATTAGCGACTGAAGAATTTGAGAATATCGCTGATTTATATGCAGCAATTCTAATTAAGGGCGTTTCAACTCAATTGAAACCTGGCTTACATCATGAATATGTAGAATACAACGATAGTTTAAAAGTGATAAGAGGGAAAATAAATGTCACTCAATCTATACAGAATCTCGATATGATGAACAAAAGAATGAATTGTACATATGAAGAGTTCTCTATTAATACGTATATGAATCAAATTTTAAAAACGACTATGATTACGCTACTAAATGTGGAAATTTCAAAAGAGAGAAAGAAAAAGATTAAAAGATTACTTCTATATTTTGATAAAGTCGAGATAATCGATTATCGCAATATTCAATGGAATTTCAATTTTACGCGCAATAATCAGGCATATAAAATGTTGTTATCTATATGCAAGTTGATTCATGACGGTGTGCTTCAGTCTGAAAAGAGTGGCTATAAACAGTTAATGATATTTGAAGATGAACAACAAATGTCGCGTTTATATGAGAAGTTTATACTTGAATACTATAAGAAAGAATATCCACAGTTAACGGTAACTGCTTCACATATCCCTTGGTCAATTGAGGAAGCTTCTAGCCTTGAAATGTTACCAATCATGAAAAGTGACATCATGATAACTTATAAAAAGCGATGTTTAATTATTGATGCCAAATATTATAAAAACACGTTAAATAACTATTTCGAAACTAAGAAAATCCATTCTGGCAATTTATACCAAATATTTACTTATGTAAAAAATCAATCTATGAATGTAAAAGATAAAGATATTACAGTTTCTGGCATGTTACTTTACGCTAAAACTGATGAGAACGTCATTCTAGATGATACTTTTCAAATGAGTGGGAATCAAGTAAGCGTTAAAACGTTAGATTTAAATCAAGATTTCAAAGTAATAACAGAGCAACTGAATAAAATTGTAGAGAAAGCTTTCGATTTAACTTAAAGCATCTGACATGTATGGTCTTGTCGGATGCTTTTTCTAGTTCATAATATTAAGTATAATGAAAATAAAATGTTACGGAGGGATAGAATGAGCATTTATATTTTACAGCATGTCCCATTTGAGAAGCCGGGTATACTAGATGCGCTAGATGCGAAAGTAATTAAGTTATACGAGTCTGATTACAAGTTACCTGATATTGCAGATATAGATTTACTTATTATTTTAGGTGGACCTATGAGCGTAAACGACGATATTGGGTGGTTATTACAAGAAAAGAAATTAATTAAATCTATGATTGAGTACAATAAGCCGATGCTTGGTATATGTTTGGGTGCACAATTAATTGCGAAGGTGTTGGGTTCTACCCTTTTCCAAAATAAAGAGGGGAAAGAAGTAGGGTTTGGTGAAATTCAGAAAGTCACAAATCAGTACGATTTCTTGCCGGAAAAGTTAGATGTGCTACATTGGCATGGAGAGACGTTTAATTTGCCGAAAGGTGCTACGAGACTATATCGTTCGGAGCATTGTGAGAACCAAGCGTTTATCTATAATGATAATGTGATTGGTTTACAGTTCCATATGGAAACTACTGAGAAGACATTGAAAGATATAGTGGAAGCGGATCGTGCTTATGTAGAGGGCAATGTATTAGGTAATACAGAGCAATCTGTAATAAATTACGAAATTCCGTCGCAAAATAAAGACATTTTGATGAAAATGATTGAGCATATTAAATTATAAAAATTTTAAGGATAATATAAACATAATTCGTGTTTGTATTATCCTTTTTTTCATCTTAAATAAAGATACAAACAACCGAGGAAAGGTATTTGAT
>NZ_PPRD01000091.1 GCF_002902575.1 Staphylococcus croceilyticus
ATAAACAATATTTTATCATAGTATATCTCTAAATAAGCATACAAGTATGTTAAAGCAAAACAAGTTGTGATAACTTTTTGACGTAAAAGTAAACGATAGAAAATAAATTTAAAAATTTTACATTTCTAATTGACAATGATTATCAGTCATGTATAATAATAGTTGAAAATGATTATCAATACCGACTAAGACAATTCCCCCCACATATATTTCGTTCTTACAGGATTGATCATTTTCGAGTTATTCCCCTTTTATATGCCCGTAAAAGACTAACGTTGAAGTTTTAAAAATTAGCTTTAAACGTTTTAATTAAAGCAGTGAATCTAATGCCGAGGTTCACTGCTTTCTTATTTTTATTTCTCACTCAACTCATTTTCCTAAAAATAAAAGAGAAACAGGCTTCAACAAAGAATACACTGTTTCTCTAATGAAAAAATATTAACTTGTAGATGGATATAGTTGTTTCTTCAATATTAAAGTTGATAAAACAATACAGAAAGCGCCACCAATAATACCAGCAATAACATCTGTTGGATAATGAACGCCTAGATACACTCTTGAAATTGAAATTAACAGAATGAATAAAGCGCATAGTCCGATGATAATGCCTTTGTTAGACCCTGACATACTTCGATTAGCGATAAACATTGCGCTTCCGAAAAATGATGTTGAGCCCATGGCATGGCCACTAGGAAAGCTAAAACCACTAATATCAATCAGACGTAATAATGTTGGACGTTCACGGTCAAAGATATTCTTTAATACAGGATTTAGAATTCCTGATAGTGCCATAACAATTGCGAAAAACAATGCTTCAATTTTACAACGTTTAAGCATTAAATAAGCTACTAGCATTAATGATAAACAAAGCATTGCCCATACTTCGCCAATTTTAGTTGCGCCTAAAAGAATTGAAGTTGTTATAAAGCTTTCTGATGAATAAATAAATTCATATACTTCTGTATCAATCCATTTTCCTAATCTTGATTCATGGAAAAAAGCGATAATACCAAAGATTAGAGTGAAAACTATGAGTAATGTAATGCGCTTTGCACGATTCATCAAGTACGCCTCCTGTGTTTATAAAGCGTCGTTCAAGATTTTATTAAATAAATCTTCTTTAGTATAACTCTCTTTATATGTTTCCATTTGTTTGATGATATTTTCACGTTGATTTTCAATATCTTTTAATTGTTCTAAAAGTTTAACTTGAGTGAGCTGATCTTCAGGAATGGTTCTGCCATAACCTTTAGATTCAAAGTTTTTAGCATTATCTATTTGGTCTCCACGAGATTGATCTAATCCTAATGGGATTAAAAGCATTGGAATACGTAATGTTAGAAATTCATAAATGGCATTTGAACCAGCTCGACTTACTACAGTATCTGTAATAGCTAGTAAGTCTGTTAGTTCTTCTTTGACGAACTCATATTGTACATATCCACTTTTATTGATAGAGTGATCAATTAAACCATGACCTGTAAGATGAATAATTTGGTAATCTTGAAGCAGTGCTTCTAAATTTTCACGAATCGTCTCGTTTAACTTTTTACTACCTAAACTTCCACCCATTACAAGTAAGACTTTTTTAGAATTGTCAAAACCTGTAAGTTGGTAACCACGTTGTTTGTTACCTTCTTTTAAGTCTGCACGAATCGTTGCACCTACAAAATCTGCTTTATCTTTAGGAAGATAGTTTAATGTATCTTCAAATGTTGTGTAGATTTTTTTAGCGAATTTTAAAGAAATTTTATTCGCTAAGCCTGGTGTTAAATCTGATTCATGAATAATAGTTGGGACTTTTAGTGAACGTGCGGCTATTACTACCGGCACCGATACAAATCCACCTTTTGAAAATAGTAAATCTGGCTTTTCTTTTTTTAATACTTTGCGTGCATCAAGTACGCCCTTTAACACTTTGAATACGTCTTTAGCATTTTCAAAAGATAAATATCTGCGTAATTTACCACTAGATATTGGATAATATTTAATTTCAGATAACTGAGATTCAATCATTTCACGTTCAATACCGTTTTTAGAACCAATGTAAAATGCCGTGTGACCTTTTTCAATAGCAGTCGGAATAAGACTTAGATTTACGGACACGTGTCCGACTGTGCCGCCACCAGTAAATGCTATTTTAGTCATAGTTTTTAACCTCTATTCTTATATGTTTTTATAGTATGCATAGAATGGTGCGCCTCTATCATATGGATGATAGTCTATTTCTACCTCGCCAACTTTTTCGAAACCAAACTTATTAAATAAACCTTGCGCTGGTTTATTAAGTGCAAATGTATCTGTTAATAAAACGTGAACGTCATGGTCTTCAGCAAGTTGAACAGCGAAGTCAAATAGCTTCGTAGCTGCACCTTTATAATTTTTTGACCCAGCTAATCTGTGGATGACATAAGCACCTTCTCTATCAACTGGCCATTCTAAATCATCATACCATTCTGACTGTTGTTGGTCGACCACTATAAAACCATAAATTGTATTCTCTTCTTCTAATACATAAAGTGTTTCTGTATCAATATCTTCTTCAAAATGTTCGGCAACAGGATATTTGTCATCCCATTGATTATTATCTTGTTCTTGCATTGATTGTTTTGCTTCTTCAACTAACGCTTCAATTTGGTTTATGTCCTCTTTTTTACCTAATCTAATTGTCATTTTCAAAACACCTCTTTATTTTAGTTTTTCTAATAACTTATCTAATACAGTATCTTCTTTATTAGATTTTTCCACTAATAACTGCGTGAATTTATCGTTTGTTTTAGCATCAAATTTACCAGTAGTAGGTAAATGGTTATCAGATTGAAATGCTTTCAGTTCATTAGATAAATTTGAATCGAATTGATTTGATTCATCATTTACATTATAGCCTAAAGCATTTAAACCAATCTTAATTGATTTAACATTTTTGTTATTATCTCCTACTGAATATGTTTTATCAGTTGGAATAACACTAATAGATTGATACTTAGGAGATGCTATTTTAACATCTGGTTCGATACCTTTGCCATGAATATAGTGTCCATCTGGAGTTAACCATTTCATTTGAGTATATTTTAATAATGAACCATCACTAAATTCACGAGTTGTTTGTACTATACCTTTACCAAACGTTTTTGAACCATAAACTTTTGCTTTATGATGATCTTTCATAGCTCCAGTAAATACTTCTGAAGCACTTGCTGAGCCTTCATTTACTAGAATGCTCACTTTCATATCTTTAGCTTCTTTTAAAGCGTCATTCGACGTAGTAATTGATTCTTTATCGTTACCTTTCTCAAGTTGAACCACAGTTTGTCCTTTATCGATGAAGATATTAGTCATTTTAACGGCTTCATCTAATAAGCCACCAGGATTATTACGTAAATCAAGTACAATACTGCGAACACCTTCTTTGTGTGCTTTGATTATTGCAGCTTTTAGTTCGCCAGCTGTATTTTCTTGGAATTTATTAATGGTCATAATGCCGACACCATCTTTTTTCTTATATTCCACACTTTTAACATGGATTTTTTCTCGTTTAATATCAATATCTTTCTCTTGAGAGCCACGTTTAATAGTAAGTTTTACTGACGTACCTTCTTTTCCTCGTACCATTTTGACTACTTCATCTAAAGGTTTACCTTCAACAGAATGTCCATTTATTTTGGTTACAACATCTTTTGGTTGTATTCCAGCTTTTTCAGCAGGAGAATCTTTAATAGGACTTGTAATCATGATTTCTTTATCCTTCTTCTGCATTTCTGCGCCGATACCTACGAAGTCACCTGACACATCTTCATTAAAACTTTTAGTTTCTTCTTTAGTCATATATTCTGAATATGGATCTTTCAACTCTTTAACCATGCCGTCAATAGCAGCTTCTGTTAATTTGTTAGATTGTTGTTTTTTATAATAGTCATTGTTTAAAGTTTTATAGGCAAATTCAATCTTTTTCATTTCTTTTCGTTCATCTTTAGTTAAACCACTCAATTTATGATTAATTCCAATCGTTGCAGCTACAGTTAGTGCTGCAGTGAGAATAATAGAAACCAGTAAGATAAGAATAAATTGCCACATCTTTAAGTGTACTTTTTTTGGAGATGACACTTCATTTTTATGATCAGAAGACAATTGCTTATCATGCTTATCTGTATTATTATTCATTCAAACACTTCCTCTATTACTTCTTATGTATTTATTCTTTATTTGGAAAAGATATTACTAGTATGTCTTTATTTATAATTAAACGCAAATTAGAAGACTATTTAAAGTTTAAAATAATAAAGCGGGAGAGAAATCAATCTTCTGTTAAAAAGATTTCCTCGTCCCGCCCTAGCAAGAATAATTACATTGAAACAATTTGATAGATAAATTTTAAAATTTATAAGCTATTGAGTGAAGCGCTTATTCACATCAATTAAAATTTTAACCATTCTGTATATTCTTCGTATAAATCGTCAAATACTGACATTGATACTGTAATATCACTTTGCATTTCAATATAGTCAGATAGTGTATTAAAGTCACTTTCATGTTTAGGAAAAGCTAAATCATTAAAAATTTCTTCTGCTAATTCGCCTTTACTATCTTTTCTTCCTCTAACAGTAAGTGCAAATTGATAAAAAGAATGATTTTTCATTAGCTCATAGTCACATCAATGACTTTAGTTTCGCCTTTAACTACCGCTTGAACGTCATCGATATGAATTGATTCAGTTTGATCTGAATTAGTAATGATAATTGGTGAGATAACATCTTTCGCATTTTTTCTAATATATTCTAAATCAAATTTTAATAATGGATCACCTACTTTAACTGTATCACCACTATTCACTAAAATTTCGAAGCCCTGACCATCAAGTTGGACAGTATCTAAACCAATGTGTACTAAAAGTTCAAGACCATTCTCAGCTTTCAAACCAATCGCATGTTTTGTAGGAAAGACATTATCTACTTTCCCTTCGATTGGTGATACTACTTCGCCTTCTGAAGGATTAATACCAAAACCTTCGCCCATCATTTTTTGTGCAAATACAGGATCTGGAATATCTTCGATTTTTACGTATTCACCTGTAATTGGTGCATAAATTTGAATTTCTTTATTAACTTCTTTACCTTTACCAAATAATTTTTTAAACATATTCATTCACTCCTATTTCTCAAAATGTGGAATTAAATCGCCATATCCAAGTTCTTCTAATTTCTCATATGGTATGAACTGAATAGCAGCTGAATTAATACAATAACGTAAACCGCCACTTTCTCTAGGACCGTCGTTAAAAACATGTCCTAAATGACTATTTGCTTCTTCTGATCTTACTTCAGTTCTAACCATACCGAATGTTTTATCAACGAGTTCAATAATTTCATCATCATCGATTGCTTTCGAAAAACTAGGCCATCCGCAATTAGATTCGAATTTTTCTTCAGATGTAAATAAGGGCTTACCTGAAATTTTATCAACATAAATTCCTTTGTCAAAATGATTCCAATATTCATTTTGGAATGGAGGCTCAGTACCATTTTCTTGTGTTACTAAGTACTCCATCTCATTTAATTCATTTTTATTTTTTTTAATCATTTTTTGACCCCCCAATGTAATTCAATAAAAGCTTTTCTACCTGATCCACGTTGGTATTGTTCGTAATGCATAGGATTTTTCTTATAATAATCTTGGTGATAATCCTCTGCAGGATAAAAATTCTTATAAGGAAGTACAGGCGTGATGACAGGTTTTTTAAATATACCTTGTTCATTTAACTGTTGAATTTTTAATTCAGCAGCTTGCTTTTGTTGTTCATCATGATAGAAGATTGCAGGTTCATAGCTTTCGCCTCTATCAAAGAATTGACCACTATTGTCAGTTGGGTCAAATGTTTTAAAATAAACATCTAAAATATCTTCAAAAGACGTAATTTCAGGATTGTAAGTGATTTGTACAGCTTCTCTATGGCCTGTTTTATTCGTACAAACTTGTTCGTATGTGGGATTCTCTACGTCACCGCCACTATAACCTGAAACTACACTTTCAATACCTGGATATGATGTGAATGGTTTAACCATGCACCAAAAACATCCTCCAGCAAATGTTGCGTATGCCATTTGATTACCTCCTTTATTATTATTTAAATTTACGACAATATGAATTGATTTTAAAGTAATTTACTTATACATCACTTAAAATAAATTAATGACGAACAACGACTAGCCCTATTGCCCCTTGTCCAGTATGAGTTGAAATAACTGGTGTTGTGACATTTACATCATATTCTTGAGGATCAAATGCGTCATCAAATTGTGATTTTAACTTTTCAACAAAATCAATCACATTTGCATGTGCAACACCGATTGATTTAATTTTATGCTTGTCAATAAATTCTGAAATTTCTTTTTTTAAATATTGAATACTTGAATTCTGAGTACGTGCGTTATGCACCATTTCTAAATAGCCATCTTCAAGTGTCCCAATAGGTTTGATTTTCATAATGTTTCCAATAAACCCTTTTGTCTTACTAATACGTCCACCTTTAATTAATTGATTAAGTTGACCGATAACTACGAATAATTTTGTATTTTTTTGTATTTCTTTTAGACTCTCAACTATTTCAATAGAAGTGAGATTTGTATTAATTAATTCAACTAATTTTTGAATTTGATACCCAAGACCAAATGAAATTGATTTTGAATCAATAACGGTTATATTGGCATCTACCATTTCACTTGCTTGTAGTGCGGTATTGTAAGTTCCACTAAGACCAGATGACATGTGTATACTAAAGATTTCTACATCATCTTTCGACAGTGTTTCATATAGTTCGATAAACTTTCCGATTGGTGGTTGACTCGTCTTAACATCGGCGTCGTCTTCGATGTGTTGTATATATTCTTCAGATGTAATATCTACTTGATCAACATAAGATTTGCCATCAATCGTAATGCTTAAAGGAATGACGTGAATGTTATGTTGTTTTAAATAGTCTTGTGATAAATCTGACGTAGAATCCGTCACTATAATTTGTTTTGTCATAAATACCTCCATTAAATCACTTTACTTGTTATGTTTACGAACTAAATGTAGAAATGTATGCGGAATTGTATTTTTTTCGTCTAATTCCCCTTCAACAGAAGATTCTACTTCCCAATCTTCAAATGTATATTCAGGGAAAAATGTATCTCCTTGGTGTTTCCCTTCCACTACAGTAATATACATATCATCTACTTTATCTATCATTTCTTCAAATAAAGTTTGACCTCCGAAGATGAATACGTGACCTTCTAACTCGTAAATTTCATCTAAAGAGTGTATAACATCTATACCATCTACATGAAATGAAGTGTCATGCGTTAAAACAACATTTCGTCTGTTTGGTAATGGTTTACCAATTGAATCGTATGTTCTTTTTCCCATTACTAAAGTGTTACCTGTTGAGAGCTTTTTAACATGTTTCAAATCATTTGGTAAGTGCCAAGGTAAGTCATTGTTATACCCAATGACACGTTGTTGATCATGTGCTACTAAAATTGATAAAGTCATAATTTTCCCTCCGTTATATATTTAAGGATAAATTTTTGAATTTTTGTTAAATAATACGTTTAATTATTTATTAAAAAATGAGTGTACGATGACTTCATTTTAAATAAAAATTTGAAAAGCTTTAAACTGCAATAGGCGCTTTGATTGCAGGGTGTGATTGATAATCTATTAATTCAAGATCTTCATAATTGATATCGAAAATTGAAGCATCAGAATTTATTTTTAACGTTGGAGGCGTGTAGCTTTCTCTAGATAATTGAGTTTGAATAGCATCAATATGATTTGAATAAATATGTGCATCTCCAAATGTGTGGACGAATTCGCCTACTTCAAGGCCGCATTCTTTAGCTATAAGGTGTGTTAATAATGCATAGCTAGCAATGTTAAAAGGTACACCTAAGAAAATGTCTGCGCTACGTTGATATAGTTGGCAACTTAATTTACCGTCTTGCACATAAAATTGAAACATTGTGTGGCAAGGTGGCAAAGCCATTGAATCAATTTCAGCAGGATTCCAAGCTGATACAATATGACGTCGTGAGTTAGGATTGTCTTTGATTTGTTGAATCACTGTTTTCAATTGGTCGAAATGGTTCCCTTCTTTATCTACCCAATCGCGCCATTGTTTACCATATACATTTCCTAAATCGCCATATTTTTCAGAAAAACTATCATCATTTAAGATGCGTTGCTTAAAGTTAGCCATTTCTTCTTTATATTGTTCGTTAAATTTAGAATCTTCTAAGGCTCTATGACCAAAATTTGTCATATCTGGTCCATGATAATCTTCGGATTGAATATATTTTTCAAAAGCCCATTCGTTCCAAATGTTATTATTATATTTTAATAAATATTGAATGTTAGTATCGCCTTTAATAAACCACAATAATTCAGTAGCTACTAATTTGAAAGATACTTTTTTTGTAGTTAAAAGTGGAAATCCTTTTGATAAATCAAATCGTAGTTGATGACCAAATTTTGAAATCGTACCAGTATGTGTTCGATCATCACGTTCATTACCTATTTTTAAGATTTCTTCGCATAAGCTGTGATAGGCTGAATCAAAGGGGTTTAACATAGTGTCATCTCCTAAATCTATATATTAACTATTATTATACTAGAAAATGAAAGGTTATTAAATTATCTCTAATAGAGTTCCTCAGTTTTTCGGAATTTTGAACATTAACATAGTCTAAATTTAAAAAAATGGAAGTGTAAGTATAAAAATAAAAACCTATAATAAACTCTTTGAAAATCAATTAGTTATTATAGGTTTTGTAAAATTTATATATAAAGATTGATTTTATTTAGCAATTTTCATCAAAAGCGTCTTTAATATCCATGCAGATATCTTGAATATCGCGACCTTCAATATGTTCACGTGGGATAAAATGTTTTAATTCAGTGCCTTTAAATAGAGCATATGAAGGGCTTGATGGTACTTGTTGGATATATTCACGCATTGTTTGTGTTGCTTCTTTGTCTTGTCCAGCGAAAACAGTGATTTTATTTGTAGGTTTCTTATCGTTTTGTTCTGCAACAGCAACAGCAGCCGGTCTAGCTAAGCCAGCAGCACAACCACAAGTAGAGTTGATAACAACAAATGTTGTATCGTTATCGCCGACATTATTCATATAGTTTGATACTGCTTCGCTTGTTTCTAAACTTTCAAACCCATTTTCAGTAAGTTCAGCACGCATTTGTTGTGCTAGTTCTTTCATATATTGTTCATATGGATTCATAGTCAATTCACTCCTAATATAAGTATTTAATAATGTTTATTTTTCCCGATTGGCAATTTGTTTCCATACTGAGCCAAGTGCTTCGTCTCCCTTTTCAATACGAGAGATAGCCATTTCAATTTGTAATTTAACTTCGTATGCTGGATCGTCCGCATGTGCCTTTAAACTTGAAAGTTGCGCTTCGCCCCCCTCATCAAATAAAAACATAGCTGCACGCCAACGTACAATTTTTTGAGGATCATTTAGGGCTTTTTCCATTTCTGGTAAGGCTTCTTTATAACCTAAGTCACTCAGACAATCTCCGGCTGTGCGTCTAACAGCGGGACTCTTATCTTTAAGCCCTTCATAAAGGTATGGAAGTACAGCTTTATCATCTATCATGCCAAGCAAAACGATAGCTTCTCTTCTTAATGCGACTTTTTCTTCTTGTAAAGCAAGTTGTAGAAGCGGTAAATCTTCCATGGTAGGTGTTGGAAATTCCTTTAACATACGTAAGCGGACTTTCCAATCTTCCGTTTGTTGATATTCTTCGATTGTAATGTGCTTAAATTGTGATTGAGGAATAAATGTGTCTGTTGATAAAGCTGCTTGCATTAAATCCTCCAATCTTTGTTCAGGGTACATTGCAAGAACTTCTTCAATGACTTCATTCATAACCTCATCAAGCTCGCCGTAACGAATACCTAAATCACGCCATTTTCGTAAAAAGACCACATTTTCTCCATCTTTTTGAGCGCTTAACATACTTTCTACAAACATATCAGGAAGTTGTTGACGTTTTTCTTCATCAGAAGTAGTTAATTTGACTTGATATGGTATATCTTTAAAAGTTAATACCTCTGCTTTAACTTCACCGAAATGGTCGTCGATTTGAGATTGAACATCAGTCGCTTCTTCATTACTTAGTGTAGAAGTGATGAGAGGCAATACATTTTCCCAATTAGCGCGTGGTTCTTTATCTATAGCTAAAAAGTCCATAACATAGAAGATAGATTTCACACCTTCAAGTGCTAATAAATCATTTATAAATTTTGGGTTCGTTTCTTTAACTTCTGTAAAAGTATTAGATTGGTTATCTGATCTTTTTTCAGTTAATACTACTTTCATTGTGTTAGGACTAGGTGTTGGTTCAACTCTTAAAATTTCCATTTACAAAATCCCCTCCTCTTAATTACGAATTAATTGAAAGCGGATTGAATTTGAGGTAATAAATCATTCCAATTAGCATTTTCTTCTTTATCAACTGAAATAAAATCCATTACATAAAAAATAGATTTTACCCCATCAATTTCAAATAATCGATTGATAAAATCAGGTTGTCCATCTTTAGCTGATGTAAATGTATTCGACTGATTATCTGCTCTTTTTTCATCTAAATTAATCTTCATGGTATTATAATTTGGTGTTTCTTCGATTGATACAATTTGCATAATACGATTTGCCCCCTATTGAAGTTCATTTCCTAATTGCTTAATCTGTTTACCAATTGAGCACTCTGATATACAAAAATGATGGGCTTGTGTTTTGCCCTCTGTTTTTCTAATATGCGCTTTAAGTAAACATTTGTCACAATAAGTATTCATTAAGTCATCAATTTTTTGAATTGCACTTTGTTCGGAATGCGTAAGAATGCTAGTCACTCCTTATTTCAAGTATTATCTCATAATAATCATGGAGTTATTATAACTTAAATTAAAGTAATTTTGAAATAATCGATTTACTCATAAATTTATAAAATTTTTTAAAATTACTAAGTCCTATTGCAACAATTGTATTTTTACTATAAAATATATAAGTTGTTTTTGCGGTTTCTAAACACC
>NZ_PPRD01000092.1 GCF_002902575.1 Staphylococcus croceilyticus
TCTTTATATATACTAAAAAGATATTATGCGTTCTAGAAATATATATTTTTTATATGTATAATGGGTAATATGGGTAATTATAGCGCTTTCACCATTTGTAAGCGTGTTGAAGTGAACAAAGGGGGAATATAAATTGGAATTAGATGCAGTGACAACATTATGCCTCGCTTGTCTGCTTTATTTATTAGGCGAATTTATTGTTAATCACGTTTCCTTTTTACAAAGAGTTTGTATACCAGCACCAGTGATTGGTGGTTTATTATTCGCAATATTAGTTGCAGTCTTAGATACTTTTAATATTATAACAATCACACTAGACGCAAAATTTATTCAAGACTTCTTTATGATGGTCTTCTTTACGACCATTGGTTTAGGTGCATCATTTAAATTATTCAAAATTGGCGGTAAGGTACTACTTCTTTATTTCGGTTGTTGTGCTGTTTTAGCGATTTGTCAGAACTTTATCGGCATTTCACTGGCGAAACTACTTAATATTAAACCTTTATTAGGCTTAACTGCTGGTTCTATGTCAATGGAAGGTGGACACGGCAATGCGGCGGCTTATGGTCAAACGCTTGAACAAAGTTTCAACATTGATTCTGCAGTAACCGCTGCGTTAGCTGCTGCAACGCTTGGCTTAGTATTTGGTGGTTTAATTGGTGGTCCATTAGTAAAATTGATGATTAAGCGTTATAACCTTAAACCTGAAAATAGTGATGATTCATTCAAAGATTATAGTAAGGTTGAAGCAAATGCCGAATTACATAAGAAATATAAACCAACACAAGTGTTCTTTATTCAATTAACAATTATTGCGTTTTGTATGTCGCTAGGTACATTTATAGGTGATCAATTCTCTAACCTTACTGGGCAAAGTTTACCAATGTATGTAGGTTCTATGTTTGTGGCAGTAGCTATACGCAATATTTCAGAATATACGAATTGGAATATTATAGACTTGAAGCTGAATGATCAAATCAGTGATGTCGCACTTGGTTTATTCTTATCACTCGCTTTAATGAGTATTCAATTAACACAAGTCTATTCATTAGCCTTACCATTAATTATTATTGTTTTAGTCCAAGTCGTTTTCATCTCACTCTTTGCCTTCTTCATTTTATTCAGATTGCTAGGCAAGGATTATGATGCGGCAGTAATGGCTGGTGGCTTTATTGGTCATGGTTTAGGTGCAACACCAAATGCTATGGCAAATTTAGATGTTATTACTAAGAAATACGGTAGCTCACCTAAGTCTTACCTAGTCGTCCCTATTGTTGGGGCCTTCCTCATTGACTTAGCTGGCGTACCTATCGTCATGGGCTTTATCAACATCTTTGGTAATTAGCCTTTGAAAATGAAAACAAATACTTGCACAATAAACAAAGCGGCTGAGACAAAATAAAATGTCTCAGCCTTCTTTAGCATTATGGCAGTAGCTGACTGATTTGAAATTGCGCTTAAATTAAGCTTTTTTCAAACCTAGTCATCCTTGCCGGGGCGGGACGACGAAATTATTTTAATTTCTGTCCCGCTCCCTTCTTTTAATTTACTTCGTTATCCTCTATGAATATCTAAGCCACGTTGTTCAATCCAAGACATTAATTTCTGATCAAACACTACCTTACTATGTTTAAGCTCACTAATGTCTTTAGCATTTAACATTGTCATAATTGATTTCATATGTTCAATGAATGATTCCACATATTCAATTGTGCTAGTGATGCCCCCATTTTCAACATGATTCAAGAACGGACGTGACATACCTACTGCTTTCGCACCTAATGCTAGGCTCTTAACAGCATCTAATGGCGTGCGTACACCACCGCTAGCAAATACATTCAATGTATCTTGATAAGCCGCGCTTTCAAGTAACGATTCTACTGTAGATTGTCCCCAGTTTGCTAAATAGTCCATGTCTTTATTAGAGCGACGTTCGTTCTCAATGGTTACGAAGTTCGTACCGCCTCGACCGCTCACATCAACATACGTTACGCCTGCATCAATTAAATCTTTATATAATTCTTTACTCATACCAAATCCAACTTCTTTGATAATGACTGGTACATCTACGCGTTGTACAATCGCCGCTACATTATCAATCCAAGTTGAGAATTCTCTATTACCTTCAGGCATAACAAGTTCTTGTGGCGCATTCACATGGATTTGTAAGGCTTGTGCATCTAGTAAACTAACCGCTTCTACTGCTTTATCTACAGGCACATCAGCACCGACATTACTAAACACGATACCTTCTGGATTGGTTTGACGCACGATGCTAAACGATTCAGCCATTTTAGGGTTTCTAAGTGCCGCATGTGTTGAACCAACCGCCATAGCTAAGCCTGTTTCACGTGCAACGACCGCGAGTTTTTCATTAATTTTCTTTGTCCAATCACTGCCCCCCGTCATGGCATTAATATATAAAGGATATTTCATGTCAAAGTTGGATGTATGACTCGTTAAATCAATTTGATCTACATTAATGTTTGGAATAGAATGATGTACAAACCTCACACGGTCAAAGTCCGATTGAGGCGCGTCATGTTGTGCCATTGCAATCTCAACATGTTCATTTTTCCTCTGTTCTCTTTGCATATCGCTCATGCTACTACCTACCTTTGTTTATTTTATATTGTTCATGCTCTGTACTAGAACCATTTTTTTCTTTTGAAAAAGATAATTAATGCCACCGCTATGATTAACATGACTAGCAGACATATAGGATAACTATAATGCCATTTTAATTCAGGCATATATTCAAAGTTCATGCCGTATACACCAGCTATAAAAGTTAATGGAGAGAAAATAACGGATACAAGTGTCAACACTTGCATAATACTATTCATTCTAAAAGAAGAATACGATTCAAAATTCTCCCTAATCTCATTCGTCATTTCTTGCGATGTGCGAATAATGTTATTCTGTTTAATCAAATGGTCATCGATATGTTGAATATACATTGAATGTTTGCTATCTACAATTAAATTACCTTCTGTTTTTATTGTATTAACCAATTCTTGCATTGGGAATAACACGCGTTTGATTTTAATCAAGTCTGAACGTAATTTAAAGACATTGTCCATTACCTTTTTGCTATGTGTATCATCTACGTGTGCATCTTCAAAGTTATAGACTTTGTCTTCAATCGTATAAACAAAATCAAAATATTTATCAACCATCATGTCCAAAATATGTATTACTATATCTGCACAGTCTAATTCTGGATCATGTTTTTTCGAATTCATTTCTGCTACTTTATATAGAGACTCGAAATGTTTATGGTGATATGTGACTAACACTTTTTCATTCACAAAGACGTTTAATGATATAGGAGAAAAATCATCTTTATACATGCTATGAAATACCATATACTGATATTCTTTATACGCTTTGTATTTAACACGGGGCACACCACTTATAGCATCTTCTAACTCTAAATAGTTAAAATTAAAATGATCAATTAAATAATCATTTTCTTCGGATGTCGCTTTTTCAAAATCAAACCACACGATGGTTGCGTCCTGTGGAATATCTTTTACTGAATCAACTTGAGTAAGTGACTGTTTCGTAGTTTGATACCGAATTATCATCGTCATTTTATATGTTACCTCCTACAGAACCATACGTCTTACATTCTACCATGAATTAAATGTTGTGTATGCGTTATTTTAATTTAGTAAAATGAATTTAGAAATATAAATTGAAAGGACGTAACTATTTATGAATTACCCGTTTATTGTTAGAAAAAAAGTAGAACAATCTCAAATTGATCATAATAACCATATGCATGATTCTGAATATAATGCCGTCTTTAGTGAAGCCGTCAATGAATTCAATTATGCTAACGGTTTATCATTAGAAGAACGTAAAGCTTTAAATTATACAATGTTTACTTTAGAAGAACATACGACTTATTTATCTGAAATGTCTTTAGATATGGCGTTTCGTATTATAGTAAATATTTATAATTATGATGACAAACGCGTTCATTTCTTTTTATCTCTATACACAGAAGATGATGTGTTAGCTGCCACTAATGAAGTTATGATGATGGGTATTGATGGCGAACAACGTCGTTCCGCCCCTTTTCCGGAAAAATATAAAAAGAATGTCGAACAGTATTATAGTATTCAAGGAGATGTAGATTGGCCGAAGCAATTGGGACATCAAATTGGTATACCAACAAAAAAGGATGAATAGACATGATGCAATCAATAAGAGATCTAATTACAGAGAAAGTTTACGATATGTATGATGATTTAAAAGTGCAGTTGATCGAAATTAATCAGTCTAAACAATTATTTATGAACGGCCCAAGCCAAGAACTAATGAAACGCGCGTTTAATATTAGCTGCTATCAAGGACAAAAACAGGCTATTGAAGCGATACAGAAAATCATCGAAGATAATAAAGAAGAGCCTGCGCTTGTTGAACAATTACGTGATTATCAAACACTTATTAATGACAAACTAAGCAATTTGGCAGAAATGATGCCCCGTATAAGCGAACCACAATTTAAACTTGAAGAAGTATTAGATCAACATTATCACTATTTGGGACAGAGCTACATCATCACTCAAGTGACTAAAATGATTAAAGAGGTTTCAGAATGATACTGAAACCTCTTTTTAGTGATTATTGATCGATTGTCTTAGTAATCTGTTTAATGACTTTATGTGATTCACGTATTGGATATAACGGGAAATCATGAAACATTTTAGGATAATCAAAGAATTGAATATCATGGTTAGCTTCTTCTAATTTATAAGCTAATTGTTGAATGTCAGGATAATAAATCTCGCGACCTCCCCCAAACATTACAATTGGTGGTAAGTGTTCTAATGAGCCGTATAATGGAGAAATACGTGGATTTGCGAGCGCATCTTCCTTACTCCATATATTTAAAATACGTTGTAATCCATCAATATTTACAAAACGATCTTTATTAATTAGATTATCTGTGATTTGTGGATTTGTCATTGTTGCGTCCAACATAGGTGAAATTAAGTATAATTTCTTAGGTATAGGGCGTTGTTGTTCAATAAGTTGTTGAACAAAACTTAATGCAAGTGCACCGCCAGTTCCATCTCCCATAATTACTATGTTCTCTGCTTCTACTTCTTCTAGTAGAGAGTCATAGACATCGCTAATGGCTTTAAAAGTATCTTCTATATGGCATTCTGGTGTCTTAGGATAAATAGGTAATACTACTTCATACAAGGTGTTTAATACAAGCTTGTCCATAAATCTCCAGTGAAATGGTGAAGGTTGTAATGTATTATAACCACCATGAATATATAATATTTTCTTGTTCGTTTCATGACGGAAATTAAATCTAAATACCTGCATATCTCCTAAAGAAAGTTTATCGAGATTAGCTTTCACATTTAATGTTGAAGGTTGTTTATGTTTCGCTTGATTGGCATCTTTACGTTGATCCATAAATTGATCAAATGCAGCTTGATTATCAAATAATATTGAGCGGTTGTGTAACAAATACTTATTTATAATTCTATTTACCATATGAGATCTCATGATAACTTATAACCTGCCTTTTTATTTTTATGAGATATATTTGAAATACTGTTCCGTTAAATATAAAAAACGATATAATGAAAGGTATGTTGTAAATTTAGTATTAAGTATGACTAATAAGTTAGTTATTTCACATTAAACTCAGTATAAAATAGTCAATCTTATAACACAAATGAATAAAGGTAAAGGAGGTTAAAAATTGTCAAACTATCGCAACGATAATTATGAAGACAATGGTTATATAAATAATAATCAGTATAGTCGTGCTAATCGTAATGGAAAGAAAAAGCGCTCTTGGGTAAGCTTAATTATTCATATTATTGTTTTAGTATTAGTAGGTATCACTGGTTATAGTATGTATAGACAACCAATATTTAATCTTGTCTTTGCAAACCAACCTATCAATTATGATGGTATCAAAGATTTTCAAAATTTAGTAACCCAAATTGGTTCATTAAATATTAATTTGGGACAACTTGCGAATATTCAAGATATTGCAGACAAATTAGTCATAGTCTTTAATATATTTTTTATCTTATGCATGATTAGTATGGTTATATCGATTATAACTATTCTCTTTAATCGTACAATTTTAAAAATAATTAATTTTGTCATTATAGCCATTCTATTAGTAATGTCTTACTACTTTGGTTATGCAATTCAACTGATTGGTCAACGCGTTTCTGATAAACTACAAGATTTCTATTTAAAAGTAGCGCCAACTCAAATTGTTACTGAAGCAGATGCGATTCACAACGCACTTATCTTATTAGTATGTAGTTTAGCATTACTTATTATCAGTTTCTTCTTTAGAAATCGTCGTCCGAAAACAAAACTTAAATAGTGTTAATTACAAAAACCATTAAGATGTGTAAATTTCTTGATGGTTTTTTGTTTCTATCTTTTCCGGAAAAATAAAAAAAGTATCGATAACACTTAATGTGTACCGATACTTTAAAAATCATGCCCCCACAACACAATTTTTTTAAAATTATTTTAATTGATTGTTTTGTTCTGCTTTAACCATTCTGTCATGTTCTGCATCAGCGCCTTTTTTACCTTTTAAGAATAAACTTAAAATAAACGCTAATACTGCTAATCCTGTGGCAATCCAGAATGCATCGTTAATACCTTCGATATATCCAAGTTTATTAACATATTTTAAAATTGCTTGCATCGCATCTGATTGGCCACCATATTGCATAGCCATTTGACGAATTTTATCAATAATCATTGGATTAGTTTTATCCATTTCATTCGCAAAGTTAGCAACATGATTAGTTGTTTGAGTTGTCATAACTGTAACAAGAATGGCTGTACCAATAGAACCAGCTAATTGTCTCATTGTATTTAAGAATGCATTACCATGAGAAATTAATCTTGGTGGTAAAGCGTTGATAGCTGCTGTCATTAAAGGCATCATTACGAACGCCATACCAAATGAACGAATTATATAAATACTCATGATATGGAAATATGTTGTATCCATATTTAATCGAGTAAGTTCCCAAGTTCCGTATGCCATAACGGCAATACCGAATAACGCTAATGGTTTCAAACCAATTTTATCTAATAATCTACCAGTAATTGGTCCAAGAAGACCCATTACTAATGAACCAGGTAATAGAAGTAAACCTGAATCAAGGGCTGAGAAGCCACGTAAGTTTTGTAAGTAAATTGGTAATAAGAGCATACCACCAAATAAACTCATCATTACTACCATATTAATAATTGTAGTAAGTGTAAATGTTGGTGATTTTAATACTTCAAGATTTAACATTGGTGCTCTCATTGTTAACTCACGAATGACGAAAGCTACAATGAAGATAATACCAATAATAAACATAGCGATGATTTCACCTGAGCCCCAGCCTTTATTACCGGCTTCACTGAATCCATATAATAAAGCACCAAAACCAATAGTACTGTATACAATACCTTGATAGTCAGCTCTAGGATTAGTTGTTTTTTGGTAAAGTTTGAACCAGAAGAAACCAACGATGATAGCAAGGATACCTAGTACAGTCATACCATAGAACATTACGTTCCAATGGTAGTTTTGAACGATATAACCAGATAATGTTGGGCCAATTGCTGGCGCAAGAATCATGGCAATACCCATTGTACCCATTGCTGCCCCACGTTTTTCAGGTGGGAAGATAGTAACGATAACGTTAGAACCTAATGGCATTAAGACACCAGCACCAATGGCTTGTAACACACGTCCAGTCATCATAATTGGGAAGTTTGTAGAAATAGCACAAACTAAAGAACCGAGTGTGAATAATGTAAGCGCAATAATAAATAATCTACGATAAGAATATTTATTGAATAGGAATGCACTGATTGGAATTAAGATACCATTTACTAACATGAAACCTGTCATCAACCATTGACCAGTTGATGCAGAAATATTAAATTCAGTATTAATTTTAGGTAAGGCAACGTTTAGTAATGTTTGGTTTAAGATGGCAATAAACATACCAAATAACATTGCTGCTAAAATCATACCTCTTGTTGTGTTTTTACCGAACACGAAATCAGCTTTTTGGTGTTTAATTTGCTCATTTACGCGTCCTTCTTGAGAGTTCGGATTAATCGGCTCATAAATTGAGTCTTTAGGTAAATGTTGATTATTTACATCGTCTTCATCTCTAGGTTCTCCAACAGCTTCTTCGCTGTTCATTTCTGAAGCATCGTCTGAATAATGTAAGGAATGAGATGCTTGATTTTGTTCTGGATGAATTTTTTCAGATGCAGAATCTTGTTGATCTTGTTCGCTTTCGAAATGATTTTTACGTTTGTCATTATCAAAGCGATGATCGTCTTCGTTCTCAAAGTGACGACGGGCTTCTGCGTCATGATGAGAAGAAGTTGTTTCGTTTGACGCTTTATCTCGGTCTAAGTCACTTATTTTAAATTTAGATGGATTACTTTGACTTTTAGATTCTTCATTTACGTGTTGTCCCTTAGATTGGTTTGATTTTGCATTTTTACGTGATTTTATAAGTAAAACATTAATCAAACCAACTAAAATGATCGCTACAACTATATAACCAATAATGAAGGTCGCTGTCATTCTATGACCTCCTTAGTCTTTATGGATTTTTACTTCAGCGTTCATTCCAGGAACAACGTTTTTAGATGGTGCAGAATCTAAAGAAATTTTAACAGGTACTACTTGAGAAACTTTAGTGTAGTTACCGTCAGCGTTAGATGATGGCATTAATGAGAAGCTTGCTGCAGTTGCTTGACCTACTTCTTCT
Organism: Staphylococcus croceilyticus; assembly: GCF_002902575.1. Taxonomy (GTDB): domain Bacteria; phylum Bacillota; class Bacilli; order Staphylococcales; family Staphylococcaceae; genus Staphylococcus; species Staphylococcus croceilyticus. Next base: position 8,802 of record NZ_PPRD01000092.1, read on the forward strand.
ACTTTACCATCGATATCAGAATCTTGACCGTCAATTGAAACGTCAACTTTGTCGCCTTTTTCGATACTGTTAACATCTTTTTCGTCAATATTTGCTGTAATATATAAATCATCTAAATTGTAAGCGTAAGCAATTGGTGAACCTGCTTGCGCAACTGAACCTTCCATGCCGCTTGTTTTAACGATTGTACCGTTTTGAGGCATTTTAATGTCCATGTCTTTAGCGTCTCCGCCTTGACCTTGAGCACTTACTTCAGCTACTTTGTCACCTTTTTTCAATTTGTCGCCTTGTTTCACATCAAATGATTTGATTTGACCTGAAGCAGGACTTGAGATTTGAATTTGATCTCCGTCAACTTTTGCATTATCAGTTGTTACATAGCTTGTAGCATTGTGGTATAACATGAAACCTACAATACCAATAGCAATGATAACAATGATAGTGATGATATTAATTAACACCATTTTTTTCATTGAACTTTTCCTCCTATTTGCTTTTCAAAATTACTTTTAATATTATAAAGACATGTGAAGAAAAAAAACACCAACAATTACATTAAATTTGTTGGTTTCTTGAAGGCACAAACAATATAGGTGACGTATAATGAAGCAAAAAGCGAAATATAGAATTATAAAAAGTTTAATCGACTTATTAGAGCTCTATCCAATCGAGAATATCTCAATAAAGATGATTTGTGCTAATAGCAATGTTAATCGTTCAACTTTTTATGCCAATTTTCAAGATAAATATGATTTGCTTGATAAAATCCAAAGTTATCATCTAAATAAATATGAAAAGTTATTACACGCTTTCGCTAATAATTTTGAAAGTATTAAAAAGAATCCTGAGAAAGTACACAAATTCTTCTATATTATATTGAAGTATATATATAGAAAGAAAGCCTTCTATCATGCTATATTTATTTCTCATCCTAACAAGGAATT
>NZ_PPRD01000093.1 GCF_002902575.1 Staphylococcus croceilyticus
GTGTTAATAGGTTTAGTTTTAAAATCTATAACATTATTCAATAAAGTAATATTTCCTCGTCCTTTATTTTCATAAATTAATTTCGAATTTTTAAATTTTATATAGCTTTTCTCCTGTTTTTCGTGCACTAATATAGTGTTTTTATTGATAATTTGAAAAGATGCCTGGGGGGTGTTTGATAAATGGCTTAAATCAGATAGAAAAAAAACATATTCAGTTTGATAATTCTCATATGATTCATGAAGATAAAACTGAGTGAGCTTCAACATTTGAGGAATTAAACTTAATACTAATAATGTAACTAATAGAGATAAAAGCATTTCAATAAAAGTAAAAGCTTTTAAATTAATATTCAACGCACACTTTATTCTTTTCAATACTTTTTTAATTACAAATCGAATCTTTATTGAGTTTAATATGATAATCACCTAAATCTATTCCCTGACTTAACTCTTTAATATTGTAATGATTGAGGCAGGTTATAATAGCTTGCTTCATTTCTAAGTATTCATATTGTTCTTTAAGAGAAAAATTTAATTGTGATAATAAAGGAATAAAAATAGTAGAAATGATAATTATGATGAGAAACGAAAAGAGACTATCTGCTAGAATGCTTGCTCTTTTATTAAAGCGATACATATCTTATTCTCCCTTTATCGATATGAAAAATGATTTTATATAAACGCTTGTTTATATTTAAAATGAATGATCCAAAGTTATTTATTCGTCCGTCTTTATCAAATGTTATTGTCTTAATTTTAGAAATAGTTTTGATTTTACCATTTTGAATTTTAAAACTATAGTGTGAGCCTTTTTCTTCTACTACATTTATAACTGAAGAATTTTCCGTTAAGGCTAATGTAATAGATTGTTTATCGCCTATAGCTTTAGATTTAAAATAATCAAATTGAGTAATAAGTTGATTTAAGCTTAATTCATCGTTAATGATGGCAAACTTATTTCCTTTAGAAACGTACAGACTAATATTCAATAAGATAACTAGAATCAACAGAGTTAATAAACTTTCTATCATAGTAAATCCACTAAATAGTTTAACTTGCAATAGCTTCACCATTATTGATAGTAATTGTTTCTCCAGATTTACAAGATTTCTGCCCCTCTTTAATGTATCCATCTGTAACTAAGTCATCAATACTACTAGGTGCTCTATTATTTTTAAGCGTGTAAGCCTCGATCTGACTATTTACCATTTTCACTTGTGCTTCACATCCAGTTGATTGTATATGTGCTGTTTGTTTAGCAATATTAGGAATGATTAAAATTAGTAGTACACTAATAATTAATAATACTAGTAACATTTCAATGAGTGTAAAAGCTTTTAGTCTTTTTAATTTTTGTACATAATTTTTCATGATATCGCCTCTTCGTTATTTAATATTCTGCATAAGTTGAAACATAGGCAGCATTATGACTAAATATAAACTGATAATGAAAAAACCTAGAAATAAGAAAACAACTGGCTGAATGATTTTTGAATGTTTTAAAGCTTTATTTTGAATTCTTTGAATTAATATTTGACTATATAATTTTAGTTCTACATCTAATTTCCCACTCTTTTCTCCTTGTTGTATAAATTTGATTAAATCATCTTGAAAGCATTGTTGCGCTCTTAAACTTTCTGCTAAATTAATTCCATTATTTGAATTTTGTAATAAGACTTCACCCAAATAATTTAAAAATGAATTATTTTTTTGGCTAATATAAATCGATACGATATTTTGTAGAGTAATCCCATTTTTATAAAATAATGAAAGTTCACTTGCGATTTGATACGTTTTAAATAATTTATAATAACTTTTGAATATGGGTATTTGAGTTAAAAATTTAATCTTTTTAGCGATGCTAATATTTGCTTGTATGATGAGTGATGTTAGAAAAATTAAAAGTAAAAGCACTGAGATAATCATTATAAAAGTGGGTAATGAAGAAATAGTTTTTGTGAGGAATTTTTGAAAGAAGGAAAGGTTTACATCCATAGTGGCGTATAGCTGTTCAAATTGAGGGAGTACTGTATAGTTCAATATAGTAATCATACCTATAAAGATAACTATTAAAACTATTGGATATTGTATAGACTTTAGTATTTGTTGTTTAGCGTTTAAGTTTGTTTTTAAATAGTTTATTGATTCTTGAAGAGAATCTTCCATATTACCAAATTTTTGCGCGAAATAAATTTGGGTAATGATTGATTGCGGATAGCCGATTAGATTTAGAACATCATCACAAGCCATTCCATTAGTAATACCTTCTATAATCTTATTACTTAAAGTTTTGTCTTTATATTTGAAGTATAAATTTATAAAATTAAAACATTCAAATAAAGTAAATCCACTTTTCAACAAACTATTTAAATTTTCAAGGAGCATAATTTGTTGAGTTGTATTTAAATTTTTCTTTCTTTTGTTATAAATATTTATCTGCAGTTTCTTCACATATTGTGCCCTCTTTCGACATAAGTAATAACTTATCTTTTAAATTATTAAAGTTCTTAGGCAACGTATTATTATGTTCAAAAAAGTATTGAATCTGATTATTATTTATCAATTCGCAAACAAGCTGGCGTTGGTTAGATAATGTAGTGATTAGTCGTTGGTTAGATATTAAATTTATAGCTTGTGAAATTTCTTGTATACTAATGCCCATTTCTAATAATCTCAGTATTGCCCCCTTACAATTACTTGAGTGCATCGTTGATAATACCAAATGCCCACTTAAACTGGCTTGAATAACACATTTTGCAACTTCTGCGTCTCTAATTTCTCCTATCAAAATGACATCTGGATCACATCTTAATATAGCTTTAAATGAGTTTATATAATCGATACCAGCTTTTTTATTAATCGAAACTTGAGTAATCCCTTTGAGTATTTGTTCGACAGGATTTTCAATAGTAATCACGTTTAAATTCAGTTTCTCATACGCATATAAAACCATTTGATACATTAGTGTGCTTTTACCAGAACCAGTAGGCCCTGTGAATAAAATTAAACCTTGTTTTTTATTCATCAAATGTTTGAAATCCTTAAAATCTTTATACTCTTTTTTGGATTGAAAATATTGAGGGATGATTCTAATAACACAACTTTCTATACCTAGAGATAAAGGTAATGTAGAAATCCTTAAATAATATAAACCTTTCGCTTGATACGTATATCGACCACTTTGAGCAATTTGTTGAGTTGACACGTCTAATCCTGCTTGAAATTTCATATAAACTAATAGTTTCTGATAAATACTTATTTTAAAAGTTTCATACATTTCAAGATTATCATTTATTCTAAACTTGATATAAACTTCATCTTCAGCAGGAATAAAATGGATATCACTAGCATTTTTACTAATAGCTTTGTTTACAATTTCTTTAAATAATAACTTCAAAAAATCACCTCCTACATTATTAAACGTAGGAGGTGAAAGAATTACTCTATTTTATTGTCCATCTAAATAAGGATTTAATTGTTCATCGTCAACTGTGGTATATTGGCCGTGACCAGGGAATAATGGTAAGTCCCCTTCTAATTCAAATAATTTGTCTTTAATTGAATCTACTAATGTTTCATAATCGCCTCTATATAAATCTGTTCGGCCAATTCCGTTATTAAATAATGTATCACCTACAACAGCAAATTCATCAAATACATATGTTAAACTGCCAGGAGAATGACCCGGCGTATGAAGTACTTTCATATTAAAGTCACCAATAGTAAAGTCGCCTTCATCTAATGAATTAGGTTGTGCTTTACTTGTGATTAATGGCATACCATACTGTTTAAATTTTGCTGCTCCATTTTTTTCTGGATCAGTTAAAAAGTCAAATTCATCTTTATGCATGTAAAGAGGTACGTCATACTTTTCTAATACGTCATCTAGTGCGCCAATATGGTCAAAATGTGCATGCGTTAATAAAATAGCTTTCAATGGTTTATTAATTTGATTTAATTTCTTGAAAATCTTATCAGGTTCTCCTGCAGGGTCAATTAATAAAACACTATCATTATTTTCGATAAAATATGCGTTAGTATCTACTAAGCCTAAAGTTAAATTTGAAATTCTCATTTTACTCACCTTGTCCGTCTAAATGTTTTTGTACTGATTTTAACTTATCATTCATTTTACGAGATTTATCTCTTCTGTCATCAATACGTAGGTTAGTACAAACTCTATCTAAACCTTTGTCAAATGGAAGTTCATGAATAGCTTGAACAACTTCAAATAAATCTTTAAGATCGCCTTCAATTAATGTATTCATAGGTGTTAATTGATAATCAATTTTACCTTCTTTTTTAAATTCCTCTAATTTCATTTGAATTTCAGCAATATATTTACTTACGCTTGGCCCATTTGTGCCAACAGGAATAATAACTACATCAACGATAGCCATTATTTTACACCATCCTTTTCTAGTATATAAGTTTTAATTAATCCAGCAGCACCTGTGATACCTGCATCGTTACCAAGTTTAGCTTGGACTATTTCAGTATCTTTCTGTGCTGGAGTGAAAGTTAAATTATGATATTCAGTTTTAATATTTTCAATTAAAATTAATCCAGCAGTAGACATTCCGCCACCCAGTACAATATATTTAGGATTGCTTGTCGCACTGATAATACTACACAAGTATGCAATGTGATTAGCAACTCTCTCTGTAATAAAGATACAGAATTGATCTCCAGCTTTAGCAGCATCGAAAACAGCTTTTGCAGTAACCTTATTTTCCTTAATTAAAGGTAAAATAGAAGATTTAAAAGTTAGTTTAGGATAATAAAAATTAACTAAATTAACTACACCAGTTGCGGATGCTACAGTTTCAATACAACCTGATTTACCACAGTTGCAATTAAAACGTTGGTCAAAATCTGTTCTGATATGGCCAATTTCAGCTCCTGAACCGTTATGTCCATGAACAATTTCGCCGTTTGAAATAATTCCGCCACCTAAACCTGTCCCAAGTGTTATAGCGACAACGTCATCAGCGCCCTGTCCTGCACCTTTATGCTTCTCACCTAAGGCGGCTACATTTGCATCATTATCTACATAGACTGGACAATCGATAAACTTACTAAAGATTTCTCTAACATTTACGTTGCCTGGCCAATGTAAATTTACAGCTCCGTTCACAATACCAGTTTCAAAATCAACTGGCCCTGGTACACCTATACCAACACCAATCGCATTTTTTACATCTAACTCACGAGTAGCTAAAATTTCAATAAATGAATCATAGATATTCTTTAATAGCTTTTCTCCTGTTTGATCAGATGTATCTGTTTCAATTGACCATTTGTGTAATTGTTCTAAATTTTCATCAAAAATACCGAGTTTACAAGTTGTACCACCAATATCAGCTGCTAATATTACGTTTGTCATTTATGTTCATTCCTTCTTTGGTTAATAATTAAAATACACTTCAAATAATCATCTTTAGATATTAACTCATAATTATAAAGTGATTTTATTTCTTGTAACATCATTTCACACATATCATTAGGATCTTTAAAATAAATAATAAATCCAAATTTTTTTAAAAGTTGTAAGAC
>NZ_PPRD01000094.1 GCF_002902575.1 Staphylococcus croceilyticus
AAAAAAGTCTGATTTCCTCTTTGTCGCTTAATCTAATTATAATTAAATAATTTTTTTATTTATCAACCGATGTTTGCGTAGAACCATTTTTTAGAGCATTTATTTATTTTCATCTTCAGAGAAAGTTAGAATCTGGAGTGCTTGAGGCAATACTTCAATTTCAATAGGGGTTTCTAAGTTAATTTCTCCATCGATATCAACTTTCATCTTAGGCTCCGTTGATAAAGTAATATGAGAACCTGAAATGTGGTCAATGCCTTGCGTAATTTCATTCCAATTCATACTATCTCTTTTCTTAAAGACATCATTTAGGATACTAAAGCTTTGTTTATCGAAAATGAAGCTATTTACTTCCCCATCCTGAGGAGAGAGATCAGTAAGTGGAATACGTCCACCTCCAATATTAGGTCCATTAGCAATAACAAGCATAGAAGTGTTGCCAGTATGTGCTTTACCATCGACTGATAACTTAAAGTCAAAATGTTCAGGGTCCATTAATGTTTTAACCGTTGAACCAATATAGCTTAATTTACCAAAGATATCTTTACGTCCTTCTTGAACATTTTCGGCATTTTGCACGATTAAGCCTAATCCAACAAAGTTCAATACATAAGTACCATTCACTTTCATGACATCATATGTTTCAATATGAGCATCAACTAATTGTTCACTTGCTTTTTCGTAGTCAGCATCTAAATTTAATGTTTTAGTAAAATCGTTAAATGTGCCTCCAGGAATGACACCAATTGGAATATTGAGGTCGTTAGTCATGACACCATTGACCAGTTCATTTACCGTGCCATCTCCACCTAATATAAATACGATATCAACATCATCACTATAAGCGTGTGTTTTAATTTGTTCGCAGTATTTAATAATATCGCCTTCGTTTTCACTTAATTGAACAGATAAGTGTTTACATATTTTAGTTAACGATTTAGCTACTGCTCCTAAACCTTCGTATATGTCTTTTAGGCCACTATGTTCATGGTAGAATAGTACGCCATGATTAAATTTTTGAGTCATATGAATGCCTACTTTCATTTTAAAACTTCAATTATATACTAATACCCTGATGATATATATGATAATTACATCTTTTGAAAATAAAGAAAAGTAATTTACATATAAAAGGAGGTTGAAACACATCTTTTGTTTCAACCTCACGAATAATTAAATTAATTTTACTGCAATAAATTTAATTAATGAATACCTTTCATTGCTTTAGAAATCTTAGGTGTGAAGGCTAAGATGATAATTGTAATCACGATAGCTACTGCGCCTAAGAAAATAAAGTAATTTGTTTGACCTAAAGGTTTAATTAATTTAACTAACGTACCGTTAAGTGCTTGTGCTGATGCATTTGTTAATAACCAAATACTCATCATTTGAGCGTTGAACGCTTTAGGCGCTAATTTAACGGCAGCACTATTACCAGTAGGTGATAAGCATAGTTCGCCGACTACACATACAACATATGAAAGAATAACCCAGTTTACTGAGAAGTGTGTATTGCCATAGCTCATACCAATAATTCCTATCAAGATGTATGAAGCGCCGGCTAATAATGTACCAATACCAAATTTAACTGGTAAACTTGGCTGTCTTTTACCCATTTTCAACCAAATTGTTGAAACGACTGGTGCGAATAATAAGATGAAGAGTGGATTGATTGATTGGAACCAAGCTTCACCAAATTTTGTCTTCCAGCCAAATAAGTTCATTTGCATATCAGAACGTTCTAAACCATAAATGTTTAGTACGTTAGAACCTTGTTCTTGGATTGCCCAGAATAACATACCTAAGATAAATAATGGAATGAATGCTTTAACACGAGAACGTTCTACATCTGTAACGTCTTTACTGCGAATCATTGTTGTGAAGTAGATGATTGGTAATGCGATACCAAGTACAAGTACTGTATTACTGATTAAATCGAATGTTAATGTTTGAGTAAAGTATGTAACTAACAATACGATAACAATGATTGCTACAACGATACCAACAATTAAACTATATTTTCTTTTTTCTTCAGCTGATAGTGGGTTAGTTGGTTTCATACCCACTGTGCCTAAATTTTTTCTGTTGAAAAGCATGTACCATACTAAACCTAGTGCCATACCAATGGCTGCAATTAAGAATCCAGCATGGAAGTTTTTAATATCAATAAAATGTTGAAGTACGATAGGTGAAATTAACGCACCTAAGTTAACTGACATATAGAAGATTACAAAACCTGCATCCATACGTGTGTCATTCTCAGGATATAAACGACCAACAATATTTGAAATGTTTGGTTTCATTAAACCTGAACCAATAATGATAAAGAACATTGAAGAGAATAAGCCAAACATTGCGAATGGTAAGCTTAGACATATGTGTCCAATGATAATTAATACAGCACCAATTAATGTGGCACCACGTGTTCCTGTAAGTCTATCAGCGATCCATGCCCCTGGAATAGAAGACATATAAATAAGTGCGCCATATACAGACATAATAGACATGGCAGTCGTTTGATCAATACCTAATCCGCCGTCTTTAAGTGCAAAATACATGTAGAAAATAAGCATTGCGCGCATGCCATAGTAACTAAATCTTTCCCAAAATTCTACAAAGAAAAGTACACCTAATCCTCTAGGGTGACCGAAGAATCCTTTCTGAGGTATGCTTTGAACAGCTTGTTCATGGGAATTGTTTGTTGCCATAAGTATCCCAATCCTTTCTTTCCCTTAATGACTAAAACATTTCTAATAATACTTATAGTATAAGAAAAGGGATTTCTTAAAAATTAAAATTTTTAAAATTTTCAGTCAATTAGTTGATACTAAATAAAATATTAAGAATAAGTTTTCCCAATGTGAATAGTCTTACTCTTATAGAATTTTAAATGATATTAATAAAATACGCTTTAATTCTTTAATAGGCAATAGTGAATTTAAATAAAATGTTTCAAAAATGAAAAAATTCCACTAAATTTTCGGACAATTTAGTGGAAAAGATACAATTTTTAACGATTATCTACTTTTTCAGGATACATATCATGGTTCATTAAACGATGTTCCGCCATTTTTTCATATTTTGAATTAGGACGACCATAGTTTGTATATGGATCGATTGAAATACCACCACGCGGCGTGAATTTGCCCCATACTTCAATATAGTGTGGATCCATTAAGTCGATTAAATCATTCATAATAATATTCATACAATCTTCGTGGAAATCTCCGTGATTTCTGAAACTGAATAAATATAATTTTAATGATTTAGACTCTACCATTTTTACATTAGGAATATATGAGATGTAAATTGTGGCAAAATCTGGTTGTCCTGTGATAGGACATAATGAGGTGAATTCTGGACAATTGAATTTTACGAAATAATCGCGTCCTTGGTGTTTGTTATCAAATGTTTCAAGCACTTCTGGTGTATAGTCAAATTCATATTTATTATTTTGATTACCTAATAATGTAATATCTTGTAACTCATCTTTTTGACGTCCTTTAGTCAAATGACTCACTCCTTAGTATTAGTTTGTTGCTCAGGTAAAACTTTTTGGCGACGGGCCTTTTCAAACATATAGTAGCTAGCACCGATAATAATGATATATCCAATAATAGCGTAAAAGTCTGGTGTTTCTCCAAAAAGAATAAAACCGAATAATGCTGTAAAGATAATAGAAGCATAAGTGAAAATTGAAATATCTTTTGCAGGAGCGAAACTATATGCTAATGTTATTCCAATTTGACCAACTGCTGCAGAAAGGCCAGCACCTAAAAGATAAACCATTTGTATAGTCGTCATAGGTTCAAAAGTTGCAATTGAAAATGGAATTAATACAACTACTGAAAATAGTGAAAAATAAAATACAATAGTATATGGTGCTTCTCTAGTACTTAATGCACGAACACAAGTGTATGCAGACGCTGCAAAAATACCTGAGAATAGCCCAGCTAACGATGTAATCATAGTAGATGAAAATTCTGGTTTGACTATAAATAACATACCAAATATCGCAATAATCATGGCGATAATTTGATATTTACGAACTTTTTCATTAAGGAAAATTAAACTGAGTAAGATAGTCCAAAATGGATTCAGTTTCATTAACGTGTCGGCATCACTTAATACCATATGATCGATAGCGTAAATATTTAATAAAACACCAATCAGGCCTAATGTAGAACGAGAAATTAGAAGGGGCTGGCTACTTAACTTCCCGAACATAGGTTGTTTATATTTAAAAATAAAAAATAATGGAATAAACATTGCTACAAAATTTCTAGCTAAAGATTTTTGAAAAACAGGTAAGTCTCCTGCCAACCTAAAAAATACTGACATGAAACTAAAACCAACTGCAGAAATTAAAATAGCAATAATTCCTTTAACTTTCGGATTCAAGGTTTATCGCCTCATTCATTAAAAAATTAACGTATATATAGTAGCATAATTCATTTAGAATTGCATGAGCACTTGCAAACAATATAAGCGCATAATATAATGAGAAGCGAACGTACGTTCTTAATTTTAGAAATAAGATATCATTCTGCACTAAATTTATATGTTTCATTCGTGTTTTTAACGATAATGATTGAGAATTTGTGTTGTATTGTGCAAAATTTGTTGTGTACATAAAAGATTTGCTCTCAAGAACATTGATAACTCAATGTTTAGTGTTATCGATAAAAATGCAAGCGAAAGCCCTCGGAAAATGAAAATAAAAAATTTTACTGATTTTAAGTTTGGTGTAATGCACTTTTAAACGTTTTCCCGAACTTTTGTCACTAAATCTTGTCTTTTAATTGCTAAGGCAATTCGGTATAATGAAACACAGAATATAGTATTGATTTTAAAAATCAAACACAACATGTTGTGTTTGGAGGAGAAAAAAGTAATATGTGAATTATTCATTTTAATAGAAATATCACACTGATTTATGTGCTTTTTCTTGAAAAATCATACTATTAACACGTACGAGCGAAATAAAATCATTATAAAGATGGTAGAGTTTAAACACAATATGTAGTGGTTAAACAATGAAAGTCAGTTTTGGTTACTAAATCATTAACTTAAAGTAAACGTTGAACTCGTAAAATACATTTTATTATTGTTTAAGATAAGTTTTCTTATACATTTAAGAGAACTTCTTTTTAATTCATTATATAGATTGACGAAAGAGGGCGTTCCAATGAAAGTAGTTTATTTCTCCTTTTCTGGAAATGTACGACGATTTATCAAACGTAGTGGGCTCACAGATGTAATGGAAATAACTAAAGAGAATTGTAAGGATAGTATTGAAGAGCCTTATATTTTAGTTACTGGAACAATTGGATTTGGGGAAGTACCTCAAGAAGTACAGTCATTTTTAGAAGTAAATCATCACTATTTACGTGCCGTTGCAGCCAGTGGTAACCGTAATTGGGGACAGAACTTCGCCAAAGCAGGACACACGATTTCAGAATCGTACAATGTACCTCTGATAATGAAATTTGAAGTACAAGGCACGAACAAAGATGTTATTGAATTTAAAGATAAGGTGGGGCATTTCAATGAAAATTATGGACGAGAAAAAGTACAATCATATTGAGCTAAATAATGAAGTAACAAAACGTAAAGATAATGGTTTCTTTGATTTGGAAAAAGATCAAGAAGCATTAAAAGTATATTTAGAAGAAATTCACGACAAAACAATATACTTTGATAGTGAGATTGAGCGCTTGCATTATTTAGTAGACAATAATTTTTATTTTAATGTCTTTAAACAATATAGCGAAGAAGATCTAGTAGAAATTACTGAATTTGCTAAGTCAATTAATTTCGAGTTTGCTAGTTATATGTCAGCAAGCAAATTCTATAAAGACTATGCGCTTAAAACAAATGATAAATCTCAATTCTTAGAAGATTATAATCAACATGTTGCTATTGTTGCTTTGTATTTAGCTGCAGGTAACAAACAACAAGCCAAACAATTCATTTTAGCGATGATTGAACAGCGTTATCAACCTGCAACACCTACTTTCTTAAATGCAGGTCGTGCTCGTCGTGGCGAATTAGTTTCATGTTTCTTATTAGAAGTTGATGATAGTTTAAACTCAATTAACTTCATTGATTCAACTGCTAAACAATTAAGTAAAATTGGTGGCGGTGTAGCAATTAACTTATCTAAATTACGTGCACGTGGTGAAGCGATTAAAGGTATTAAAGGTGTCGCTAAAGGTGTATTACCAGTTGCTAAAGCTTTAGAAGGTGGCTTTAGCTATGCTGACCAATTAGGTCAACGTCCTGGTGCAGGCGCAGTTTACTTAAACATCTTCCATTACGACGTGGAAGAATTCCTAGATACTAAAAAAGTAAATGCGGATGAAGATTTACGTTTATCTACAATTTCTACTGGATTAATCGTACCATCTAAATTCTTCGATCTTGCTAAAGAAGGTAAAGACTTCTATATGTTCGCACCACATACTGTAAAACAAGAATACGGTGTAACACTTGACGATATTGATTTAGAAAAATACTACGATGAAATGGTCGCTAATCCTAATATCGTTAAAAAGAAAAAAGATGCACGTGAAATGTTAAATATGATTGCTCAAACGCAATTACAATCAGGTTACCCTTATTTAATGTTTAAAGACAATGCTAATAAAGTGCATGCTAACTCAAACATTGGTCAAATTAAAATGAGTAATTTATGTACAGAAATCTTCCAATTACAAGAAACTTCAGTAATCAATGACTATGGTATTGAAGATGAGATCAAACGCGATATTTCTTGTAACTTAGGTTCATTAAATATTGTGAACGTAATGGAAACAGGTAAATTTAGAGATTCTGTACACACTGGTATGGATGCCTTAACAGTGGTTAGTGATGAAGCAAATATTCAAAATGCACCAGGCGTAAGAAAAGCCAACAGTGAATTACATTCAGTTGGTTTAGGTGTTATGAATTTACATGGTTATTTAGCTAAAAATAAAATTGGTTATGAATCTGAAGAAGCAAAAGATTTCGCTAATGTCTTCTTTATGATGATGAATTATTATTCTATTGAGCGTTCAATGGAAATTGCTAAAGAACGTGGAGAATCATATCAAGACTTTGATAAATCAGATTATGCAAGTGGTAAATATTTTGATTTCTATACTAAAGAAGACATCACACCTAAATTTGAGAAAGTAAAACGTTTATTTGAAGGTTTAGATATTCCTACTGCTTCTGACTGGGAAGCTTTAAAAGAACAAGTACAACAATATGGTTTATATCATGCGTATAGACTTGCTATTGCACCAACACAAAGTATTTCATATGTTCAAAATGCTACAAGTTCTGTAATGCCAATCGTAGACCAAATTGAACGTCGTACTTATGGTAATGCTGAAACGTTCTATCCAATGCCATTCTTATCACCAGAAACAATGTGGTACTACAAATCAGCATTCAACACTGATCAAATGAAATTAATCGATTTAATTGCGACGATTCAAACACATGTAGACCAAGGAATTTCAACTATCTTATACGTTAATTCTGAAATTTCAACACGTGAATTATCTAGATTATATGTTTATGCACATCATAAAGGTCTTAAATCTCTATACTACACTCGTAATAAATTATTAAGTGTAGAAGAGTGTACAAGTTGTGCAATTTAATTAATAGATTAATAACTAGATACCGATAATATAGATAAAGAGGAGAAGGTATAAGTATCTCATTTTCTAGGAAATTTGTACCTTTTCCTCTTAAAAATGTAATTTAGTTATGTGATATAAAAGAGGAGGATTTATTAAATGAAGGCCGTCAATTGGAATACTCAAGAAGATATGACGAACATGTTTTGGCGTCAAAATATCTCACAAATGTGGGTGGAAACTGAATTTAAAGTATCAAAGGATATTGCAAGTTGGAAGACATTAACCGAAAATGAGAAGAATACATTTAAACGTGCATTAGCAGGATTAACAGGATTAGATACACATCAAGCAGATGACGGTATGCCACTAATCATGTTACACACAACAGACTTGCGTAAAAAAGCTGTATATTCATTCATGGCAATGATGGAACAAATTCACGCTAAAAGTTATTCACATATTTTTACAACATTACTTCCATCAAGTGAAACAAACTATTTATTAGATACTTGGGTAATTGAAGAGCCTCATTTAAAATATAAATCCGACAAAATTATCGAGAATTATCACAAATTATGGGGTAAAGAAGCGTCTATTTATGATCAATATATCGCAAGGGTTTCAAGTGTGTTCTTAGAAACATTCTTATTCTATTCTGGTTTCTATTATCCTTTATATCTTGCAGGACAAGGTAAAATGACTACTTCTGGTGAGATTATCAGAAAGATTTTATTAGATGAATCTATTCACGGTGTTTTCACTGGTTTAGATGCTCAAAGTTTACGTAATGAACTTTCTGAGAATGAAAAGCAAAAAGCTGATAAAGAAATGTATAAATTGTTAGAGGAGTTATATAACAATGAAGTATCTTATACACACATGTTATATGATGATATCGGCTTAAGTGAAGATGTGCTTAACTATGTTCAATATAATGGGAATAAAGCTTTATCTAATCTTGGCTTTGACCCTTATTTCGAGGAAAAAGAATTTAACCCAATTATTGAAAATGCCTTAGATACATCTACTAAAAACCATGACTTCTTCTCAGTTAAAGGTGACGGCTATACATTAGCGTTAAATGTAGAAGCGTTGCAAGATGAAGATTTTATTTTTGATAATGAATAAGAATACTATGAAGCGATTTCGATTTTAATATATCGAAATCGCTATTTTTATGTGTAGAATTTTTAATGATAGAAAATATTAATAGTTACATACAATGCATAAAATATTCCCTTCGCGTAAATTAAAAATTTAAAAAGCTATTGAAATTAATTCTCACAATCTTTAATATTAATAGTAATGATAATCATTATCATCAGTTGGAAGTGAAGAAGTTTAATACATATTTTGCAAGGAGAATAGCTAATGAAATTTTTATTTAAGGGATATGTTTTATTTGTTTTATTAGTGGTTTTAACTATTGTCTCCTTATTTGTGGGAGTGAGTCAGCTCTCTCTTTTTGATATTTTCCACTTAAATGACGAACAAAGGAATATCTTGGTTTCAAGTCGAATTCCTCGTACAGTTAGTATCCTTCTTTCAGGAAGCTCACTTGCTTTAGCAGGTTTAATTATGCAACAGATGATGCAAAACAAATTTGTAAGTCCTACCACGGCCGGAACGATGGAATGGGCGAAATTAGGTATTTTAATTTCACTCATCTTTTTCCCAAATGGAAACATTTTAATTAAATTATTATTTGCAGTTGCTTTAAGTTTAATTGGAACATTTTTATTTGTTCAATTAATTAATTTTATTCGTGTTAAAGAAGTCATTTTTGTTCCCCTTCTAGGTATTATGATTGGCGGCATTGTATCAAGTTTTACTACATTTATAGCTTTAAGAACCAATGCATTACAAAGCATTGGAAACTGGCTTACTGGTAACTTTGCGATTATAACGAGTGGTCGTTACGAGGTTCTATATTTAACAGTGCCTTTACTTATTTTAGCTTTTATTTTCGCAAATCATTTTACTATTGCGGGGATGGGGAAAGACTTTAGCCATAACTTAGGTGTAAGTTATGAAAAAATCATTAATATCGCTTTATTTATTACTGCAACGTTAACAGCTTTAGTTGTGGTAACAGTAGGAACTTTACCATTTTTAGGGTTGATTGTACCAAATATTATCTCTATTTATAGAGGTGATCATTTGAAAAACGCATTGCCACATACGCTTATGTTAGGTGCGATTTTTGTATTAATAGCTGATATTATTGGAAGATTAATTGTTTATCCTTATGAAATTAATATCGGTTTAACGATAGGTGTATTTGGCACAATTATTTTCCTAATCTTACTTATGAAAGGTAGGAAAAATTATGCAAATTAGTTCTAATAAAAAAATAGTCATATTAACTGTTATAGCAATTTGTATGGCAATTTTTTACTTATTAGTAGGTTTAGATTTTGATATATTTGAGTATCAATTCCAAAGTCGTTTGAAAAAATTCATTTTAATCTTATTAGTCGGTGGGGCTATAGGTACATCAGTGGTAATTTTCCAAGCGATAACTACTAACAGATTGTTAACGCCTTCTATTATGGGGCTTGATTCTGTCTATCTATTCGTAAAAGTATTACCAGTCTTTTTATTAAGTGAACAAGCTACTATTGTTACCAATGTATATTTGAACTTTTTAATTACCTTGATTGCGATGGTTATATTTTCACTACTACTATTTCAAGGAATATTTAAACTTGGTAACTTTTCAGTTTATTTCATCCTATTAGTAGGGGTTATATTAGGAACATTCTTCCGAAGTATAACAAGTTTCCTTCAACTTATAATGAATCCAGATTCTTTCTTAGCAGTTCAAAGTGCGATGTTTGCTAGTTTTGAAGCGGCAAATTCTAACTTGGTCGTAGTTTCAGGGATTTTACTAGTTGTTTTAATTATTATTACTATTATACTTCGCCCATATTTAGACGTGCTTTTATTAGGAAAAGCGCAAGCCATTAATTTAGGGGTTTCCTATGACAAGATGACACGCATTTTACTTATTATGGTGGCTTTGCTTGTTTCTATATCTACTGCATTAATAGGGCCTATAACATTCCTTGGTTTATTAACAGTTAATTTAGCCCATGAATTTATGAAAACGTTTGAACATAAATATATTTTGCCAGCGACAATTTTATTTAGTTGGATTAGTTTATTTATGGCGCAATGGGTAGTTGAAAATCTTTTCGAAGCTACAACAGAATTCAGTTTAATTGTGGATTTAGTAGGTGGTAGTTACTTCATTTACTTACTGGTTAAAAGGAGAAGTGCAAATTGATTCAAATCCAAAATTTAGACAAATCAATACAAAACAAACCTATTTTAAAAGATATTAACGTTAATATTAAAAAAGGAAGGCTTACTTCTTTAATTGGTCCTAATGGTGCTGGTAAAAGTACGTTATTATCTGCCATCAGCCGCTTATTTGAGTATGAAAAGGGGACTATTACAATTGAAGGTAAGTCGGTCTTAGATTATAAAAGTGACGATTTAGCTAAAAAGTTAAGTATTTTAAAACAAACGAATCATACTGAAATGAATATTACTGTTGAGCAATTAGTTAATTTCGGTCGTTTTCCATATTCAAAAGGGCGAATGAAAAAAGAAGATTATGAAAAAGTTGAATATGCCTTAGATCTATTACAACTTAAAGAAATTAGAGATAGAAATATAAAGACACTATCAGGTGGGCAACGACAACGTGCATATATCGCTATGACGATTGCACAAGATACAGATTATATCTTGCTTGATGAACCGTTAAATAATTTAGATATGAAACATTCAGTACAAATTATGCAGACATTACGCTCATTATGTCGTGAATTAGATAAGACCATTATCATTGTTTTGCATGATATTAACTTTGCTTCGTGTTACTCAGATGATATTATCGCGCTTAAACATGGAGAAATCGTTAAAGCAGATGTTAAAGATAATGTGATTCAATCTGATATTTTAAAAGAATTATACGAAATGGATGTACATATTGAGGAAATACGCGGACAACGTATTTGTCTTTATTATGATGAAGTCACATTCGACTCAATTTAATAAATAGAATTTAACCTCAATCTTCAAAGGGGTGATGCGATCGAAGACGTAAATTAGAGAGAAGTCTAGATGTAACTTAGCACTAAGGTTAAATTTTACTAAGGAGTCGTATAAATGAAAAAAACTGTCTTATTTTTATTATTATCATTAGTTTTAGTTTTATCTGCTTGTAGTAATGGATCAAAAAATAGTGATTCCAATTCTAAAAGTGAGAGTAATGACTCAAAAGAAACAGTAACAATTAAAAATAATTTTGAAGCCAGTGGTAAGGAAGAAGATGGCAGTGATGCGAAAAAGGTATCTAACACTGTTAAAGTTCCTAAAAACCCTAAAAACGCTGTTGTATTAGATTATGGCGCACTAGATGTATTAAAAGAAATGGGTGTAGCTGATAAAGTAAAAGGCTTACCTAAAGGTGAAAATAATCAATCTTTACCTAAGTTTTTAGATGAATTTAAAGATGATAAATATTTAAATACTGGTAACTTAAAAGAAGTTAATTTTGATAAAATCGCAGAGGCAAAACCTGAAGTCATCTTTATTTCAGGAAGAACAGCTAATCAAAAAAATCTAGATGAATTCAAAAAGGCTGCGCCAAACGCTAAAGTTGTCTATGTAGGTACAGAAGACAAGAATTTAGTTAATGATATGAAGAAAAATACAGAGAACTTAGGTAAAATCTACGATAAAGAAGATAAAGCAAAAGAAATTAATGAAGATTTAGATGAAAAAATCTCTGAAATGAAAGACAAAACTAAAGATTTCGATAAAAAAGTGATGTACTTATTAGTGAATGAAGGTGAATTATCTACTTACGGACCAAATGGACGTTTTGGTGATTTAGTATTTAATACATTAGGATTTAAACCAGCTGATAAAAATGTAAGCAATAGTCCTCATGGTCAAAATGTTAATAATGAATACATTACTAAACAAAATCCAGATGTTATTTTAGCGATGGACCGTGGTTCAGTTGTAGGCGGCAAATCTACAGCTAAACAAGTCTTAGGAAATAACGTTATTAAAAATGTTAAAGCTGTTAAAGATAACGAAGTATATGAATTAGATCCGAAATTATGGTACTTCGCTTCAGGTTCTTCAACAACTACAATAAAACAAATTGATGAATTAGAAAAAGTAGTTGATAAATAACACTCATTTATAGAGGTTCCGTCGTTAAAGACGGAGCCTCTTTTCATATATCTAAAAATTAAAAAATATGTTTAAAAATAATATTGCCAACTGCTGAATAATAAAGTAATATAAAATTAATGATATTGATAATCATTATCATTAAAATACATCGAAGGAGTTTGACATCTATGAAGAAATCTATTTTATTTATATTATTGAGTCTTGTCCTGGTATTAACAGCATGTGGTAAAGGTTCTGATAGTAAGAATAACGAATCTAAAAATAACGATAGTAAAGAAACAGTTAAAATAGAGAATAACTACAAAACACGTGGTGAGAAAAAAGACGGTAGTGATGCTAAAGTTGTTAAAGAAACAGTAGAAGTTCCTAAAAATCCTAAAAGTGCGATTGTCTTTGATTATGGGGCAGTTGATATTCTAAAAGCGTTTGGAGTTCAAGATCAAATTAAAGGTTTACCTAAAGGTGAAAAGAATTCTACACTTCCTAGCTTTCTTAGCGAATTTAAAGATGATAAATATATCAATACAGGCAATATGATGCAAATTAACTTTGATAAAGTTGCTAAAGCAAAACCTGATGTTATTTATATTTCTAATAGAACAGCTACACAAAAAAATATTGATGAATTGAAAAAAGCTGTTCCTAACGCTGCTATCCTTTATGTCGGTTCAACCGAAAAAAATTATCTTGATGATATGAGAAGGGTAACAACTAACTTAGGAAAAATATATGGTAAAGAAGATAAAGCAAAAGAATTAATTGATGAGTTAGATAAAAAAATTGCAGATACAAAAGCAAGAGCTCAAAAAGCAAATAAAACTACAATGTACTTATTAGTAAATGAAGGTGAATTATCAACATTCGGTCCTGGAGGACGCTTTGGTGATTTAGTATTTGATACGTTAGGCTTTAAACCTGCAGACAAACATGTTAAAGCTAGCCCTCATGGACAAAATATTAATAATGAGTACATCACTAAGAAAGATCCGGACATCATTTTAGCAATGGATAGAGGACAAGTAGTAAGTGGTAACTCAACTGCTAAACAAACCCTTGCGAATGACGTCATTAAAGATGTAAAAGCGATTAAAGCGGGTAATGTTTTTGAATTAGATCCAAAATTATGGTACTTCAGTGCTGGATCAACTTCTACAACTATCAAACAAATTGACGAATTAAATAAAATATTAGACAAAGTAAAATAGAAAATCAGAAGGCTCAATAGTACTAATGAATTAGCACTATTGAGCCTTATTGTCATAATTCGGCTCTATAATAAATCGGACTGATGACTAAAAATCATCAGTCCAATTTTTATGTTTTGAATACAAAAATAGCGCAATTACCTCTATAA
>NZ_PPRD01000095.1 GCF_002902575.1 Staphylococcus croceilyticus
AACCTGCGTCAGCTACAATGTATTCAGGTAATTGACCGTAGGTCTCTTGAATTGAATTTAAAAATGGTATCATCGTTCTTGTATCAGTTGGATTTTGATACACATTATACGATAAAATAAATTGAGAATTTGTCGCTATTTGTAAATTATAACCAGGCTTGAGTTGTCCATTTTTCATATGATCTTCTTTCATTCTCATAAATGTGGCATCATGGTCTGTTTTAGAATAACTATTTCTATCCTTTAAAATAGATTTTTGGATTTCGTATCTTTGCTTACGCTCTGAGTAATCATTAATTTGCTTTTTGTATTTTTTAATTTTAGTTCTTTTGAGTCGTATTTGTTTTCTTATTTTAGTATATTTTTCATTATCGATATGTTGGTTTAAATCTTCGATTTCTTTATCTAAATGACTACCAATTAAATCTATTTCTTCTTTTGTTAAGTCATTATCGCAATCTTTTTTAATCTCAGGTATGATTTTATTTGTTACCAATTCATGATAGAGAGCTTTAGAATCATCATTCATCCTTGACTCATGGTTTTGAATACTCTTTTTCCATACAAATGTATATCGATTGGCATTCGCCTCAACTTTCGTACCATCAATAAAAATAGCCTGTTCATCTATAAGATTTTGTTTCAAACATTGACTATGAAATTGAATAAATAGTGATTCTAATAAAGCATCTACTTTTGGATTTACTCTAAATCGATTAATCGTTTTATAAGAAGGCTTTTGATTTTGTGATAGCCACATC
>NZ_PPRD01000096.1 GCF_002902575.1 Staphylococcus croceilyticus
ATATTTATTATTTGGTAAGTATAGTACAATATATTTAATAACTTAAAATTTAAATGGAGGTACAGTATGGATAAAGCATTATTTTACATAGGTATGGCTTTATTATTTATAGCTTTTATAATAATATTATTTGCCATCATCGCAGTATTTAAAAATAAGAGTTATTTAAAATATTTTGCAATGGCCATTACTATTATTTTACTAAGTATGCTTGCATTAGGTCTTCATAAAGTAATCGAAGGCAATAATCCATCAGCTACAGAATCAACCCAAACAAAAGAACATAAATCTGATGATGACAAAACATCAAAAGACAAAGATAAAAATAAAGATAAGAAAAAAGACAAAGAAGATAAAAAGGATAAATCTTCTAAAGAGAAAGATAACAAAAAAGATGAAGACAACAATGATGATAATGCTGATAACCAAGGTACTGAAGAAGAGCAAAATAATGCTGATGACACAAATAATGAACAACAATTCGATAATCAACAACAAGAACAAGGTACTGAGCAGCCACAACAATCTGCCGAACAACCAGCTAATGATCAGACTCAAACTAATGATCAAGGTCAAGGCAGTAATAATGTAAACAACCAAGATAATTCTCAAAATTACAATACAACGACTGGACAAGATAATGGACAAGGCAATAGAAACAATAATTACAACAATGCCCAAACTTATAACCAAACTAATGATACAGGTAATAACAACAATACAACTGATAATGGTAATAACAATGGTGGTCAAGGTACTAATGACAATGCTGGTGGTCAAAATGGTAATGTAGAAACTTATTCAGCTAATAATGGGCAATCAGGAGATAATGGACAAGAACAAAGACAAGAGCAAGGACAAGAACAAAGACAAGAGCAAGATAATGGTGCAGATGGTACAAGCGCTCCAAATGAAAATGTAAGTAATCAATAAAAAACAGATAGGCATAGCCTATCTGTTTTTTATAATTTATGGCAATTTCGCTAATTTTCACAATATCTATTGAATAATAATAAATATATGCCATACTAAAAATATAATTATTT
>NZ_PPRD01000097.1 GCF_002902575.1 Staphylococcus croceilyticus
ACTACTTACTTAAGTGTGTAAACACTTAAGTTCCTTCCCCAGCTTGCTTTGTTTGTAGACTTTCTATGCGAAAGTCTTTGTGCTGGGGGCCTCGCGCGCAACAACACTCGTAGTTCATTTCTAGAATTTCTTACCTAAGTGCTTTAGCACTTAGGTTCATTAAAACTACTGCTCCCTCAGGCGTCGCTCAACTACGTTTCATTATCCATTTTAGAACTACTTACCTAAGTGCTATAGCACTTAGGTTCATTAACAG